>JBCCSW010000106.1:0-11435 GCA_039199465.1 Pseudomonadota bacterium | reverse complement strand
GCATAGGACTGGAACACCATCGCGATCCCGCGGGCCTTGGGCGGCAGGTCGTTCACCCGCGCGCCGCCGATCTGCATCGTGCCGCCGGTGATCTCGTCCAGACCTGCGATCAGGCGCAGCAGCGTCGACTTCCCGCAGCCGGACGGGCCGACGAAGACCACGAACTCCCCATCCGCGATCTCGAGATCGATGCCGTCCAGCACGGTCGTCCGGCCGAAGCGCTTGCTGATGCCCGAAAGCGTGATCGCGGCCATCACCTAGCCCTTCACCGCGCCGGCGGTCAGCCCCGCCACGATGCGGCGCTGAAAGATGAGCACCAGCACAACCAGCGGCACCGTCACGATGACCGAGGCCGCCATGACATTGCCCCAGGGCAGCTCGAACTGGCTGGCGCCGGTGATCAGCGCGATGGCGACCGGCACGGTTCGCTGCTCGTTCGACAACGTGAAGGTCAGCGCGAACAGGAACTCATTCCAGGCGACGATGAAGGCCAGCAGGCCGGTCGCGACCAGCGCCGGCATCATCAGCGGCAGGAAGACGTGGCGGACCACCTGGAACGGCGTCGCGCCATCGACATAGGCGGCGTCCTCCAGCTCCTTCGGCATCTCGCGCATGAAGGTGGTCAGCACCCAGACGGTGAAGGGCAGCGTCAGCATCATATTGGCCAGGATCAGCCCGGGCAGCTGGTTGTAGAGGCCGAGAGCGCGGATCAGCTCGAACATCCCGCTCAGCACCGCGACCTGGGGAAACATCGACACCGCCAGGATGCACATCAGCATCAGCCCGCGGCCGCGGAACGGCACCCGCGCCAGCGCATAGGCCGCGGTCAGCGCCAGGGCGAGCGAGATGGCGACGACGGCGGTGGCGACGACGACCGAGTTCAGGATGTTCCGCCCGAACGGCTGCTCGGCGAAGACCGAGCGGTAGTTGCCGAGATCGAGCGCCGTGATCAGCGTCGGCCGGAACAGGTCCGAGCCGGTGCGGAACGACGACACGATCGCGTAGTAGAACGGGAACACCGCAGCCAGCAGGATCAACGCCAGCAGCGCCGCGAAGCCGACCTTTGCGCCGGTCGACCAGTGCGCCATCGAGCCCATCAGCGCGCCCCGTCCTCGCCCAGCCGAACACGGCCGAGCGTCAGGATCAGCGCGATCAGCGTGGCGATGATCAGGAACAGGGCTGTCGAGGCGGCTGAGCCGTAGCCGACATCCTGGAAATCGACGAGCTGCTGGCGCGCGAAGACCGACATCATCGCCGTGTCCTCGGCATTGCCGGTCAGCGCATAGACCAGGTCGAACATCCGCAGCGCATCCAGCGCGCGGAAGATCACCGCGACCAGCAGCGCGGGCCAGATCAGCGGCAACGTCACGTACCAGAACACCCGGACCGGATGGACGCCGTCCAACCGCGCCGCCTCGTAGATGTCGCCCGGCAGCATCTGCAGGGCCGCCAGGATCAACAGCGCCATGAAGGGCGTCGTCTTCCAGACATCGATCATCACGATCGACCAGAGCGCGAGATCGGCATCCGCTGTCCAGGCCAGCGGCGCCTCGATCAGGCCAAGGCCGAGCAGCATCCAATTCACCACGCCGTACTGGTCGTGCAGCATCCACCCCCACATCTTGGCCGAGACGATGGTGGGGATCGCCCATGGGATCAGCACTGCCGCCCTGACCAGCCCGCGCATCGGGAAGCTGACCGACAGCGCCAGCGCGATGACAAGGCCGAGCGCCGTCTCCAGCGCCACCGAGACGCCGGCGAACCACAGCGTGTTCCAGACCGACTGCCACCATGCCGGGTCCTCCAGCAGGCCGCCCCAGTCGGGGTTCCAGAAGTTGTCGAGGCCGACGAAGGCGTAGCCCCCAAGATCGGTGAGCCGCGCGTCGGTCAGCGAGAACCAGATCGTGCGCGCCAGCGGCCAGCCGGCTGCGAGCATCAGCAGCACGACCATCGGCGCCAGGAACACCGCCGCCGCGCGGCGCCGCGCGCGGCCGAGACCCGTCATCGCCATCGCTCTGCCCCGGCCGGCCGCCGCGCCCGGCTCACCAGCCGCGGCGCTTGATCCGGGCCAGATCCTTCTCAAGGGCGGCCATCGCCGTCGCGGCCTCTTGCTCGCCGGTCAGCACGTCGTGCACGCTCTCCCAGAACGCCGCCGAGACGCGGTTGTAGTTCTCGCCGGTCACGGCCGAGGGTCGCGCCACCGCGTTCTCGAAGGTGTCGTACAAATCGCCGAAGAACGGCGTGGCAGCCAGGATCTCCGCATCCTCGTAGAGCGCGTTGATCGTCGGGTTGTAGCTGCCCTCGATCGCGCGGATCTTCTGCTCCTCAGCGCCGACGAGGTGCATGACAAGATCAGCGGCGATCTCTGGATGGTCGGAGTATTTCGAGACGGCGAGGTTCCAGCCGCCCAGGGTGCCGGTGTTCTGCCCGTCCACCCCGCCCTTTGGCAGCGCGGTCACCCCGACCTTTCCCTTGACCGGGCTGTCGTCGGACTGGCTGAGCGCCCAGGCATAGGGCCAGTTCCGCATGAAGACCGCGTTGCCCGACTGGAACACGCCGCGGCTCTCCTCCTCGGTATAGTTCAGCGTGCCGGGCGGCACGATATCGGCCATGAAGCCGGCGACAGTGTCGAGCGCGGCGACGGCGGCGTCGTTGGCGACGGTGATCTCGCCATCGGCATCGACGATCGTGCCGCCGCCGAAGGCGTCGATCCATTCCAGACCGTTGCAGGTCAGCCCCTCATAGGGCCGGCCCTGGAACACGAAGCCCCACAGCCGGTCGGCGCCCGCGGCGCGTTCGGCCGCCATCACCACGCGCGCGGCCTCGCCCAGTTCTTCCCAGGTCGTGGGCACCGTCTGGCCGTGTTTTTCCAGCAGATCGCTCCGATAATAGAGCACGCCTGCATCGGTGTAGAGCGGCATCGCCTTCAGCTCGCCATCGACCGTGTTGTTGGCGACGATGGCCTCGAAATGCTCGGCCTCGACCCCGCCGGCAAAGGGCGCGAGGTCGATGAAATGCGTGCCGAGGATCCCCGGCCAGACCACGTCGATCTGAAAGACGTCTATATCCGACGCCCCGGCCGCCAGGATCTGCTGGTAGAGCGCCAGCCGTTCGGTCGAGGAATTGGGCGTCGAGATCACGTTTACCGTGTGGCCCGTCTCCTCGGCCCAGCGCTCGGTCGCCGCCTTGCAGAGCTCGAGCTCGATGCCGAGCGCTCCGCAGGAGATCGAGATCTCAACGGCGCCCGCGTCCGGCGTGGCGAGGGCGACCGGCGCTGCGACGGCCATGGCGAAGGCGAAGGGGCGCATCATGGATTGCATGAAGTCTCTCCCTGATCGTTTGTCTGTTTGATCAGACGAGCTAACGGTCGGGGCGTGGCGGTCAAATGCCGCGGCGAGGCCCGGGGACGGCACAGCCGGGATCGTCAGGGGTCGCGCGGTGGCCGGCTCAGCCGTGTGGCGGCATCCCACCGACGGCCCGGTCCGACAGGCGCGTCCGGCGGATCAGCGCCGAATTGTCACCGGTCTGCAGTCGCGGCGATGCGGCGGCGAAGGCCCGGGCAGCATCGCAGGCAGCCGCGAAGCGATCCGCCCAGCGACCGGCCGCGGAAACGGCACCGGACGCGGTCCCTGCGTCGGGCACGTCATCGACGAGCCGGTGCCCTGCCGCCACGGCCGCCGCGCGCAACCGGTCGAGCCAGGTGGCGGGATCGAGACGCGCCATGCGCGCGGCGCTCACCGGATCGGGATCGGGCAGCATGAAGGACCGGGCCAGGCGGAGCGCCCGGAACTGCGGCTCGACCGCGGCCAGTATCGACAGCCTGTGTTGCCGGCGCGCGTGCCAGACCGGGCCCGGTATCGGCGCATGGGTGGTCAGGCGAGGCGCCCGGCGCCACGGGTCGGTCAGCGGCGCGGTCTCGAGGCGCTCGGCCTCCCGCTCGGCCGCCGCCACAAGGATCTCAATCCGGTCGGACATCGGCAGATCGGGCGAGGACAGCCCGGCGAGCCGGTCGATCAGGGCCCCCGACGGTGGTGTACCGGAACACCCTGCCCTGCACCCGCCCCTGCCGATGGCGTTCGCAGCGACCTCCACCGCATCGGCGTGCTCAACCATCATCAGGGCCGGCAGACTGACGAGATCGTCGCCATCCAGCGCATCCAGCGCATGGGACGGCACAGCATCGCCGCAGCCCGCGCGGTCGAGATCAACCGCGCGACCGCCCGCCAAGGCCTCCACCGCGAGGTCGGTCAGCACTTGCTGTCTGGCAGCTGGCCCATGCTCGTCGGCCTCGGCAAGGCGTGCGACCAAGCAGGGCGTGGCGGGCGTGCCGCGGAAGGCGCAGGCGATCAGGTCCGCGCGGGCAGCCAGTGGCGCGGCTGCCATCAGCGCAAGCGGCAGCGGATGGAGCGGCGGTGGCTGTGTCGGCGCCGTATCTGACCCTGAAGCGACCGCATCGAACACCGCGAGCGGGCTGTAGCGCTCGGCGAATGATCGCTGGCGCCTCAGCACGCCCTCCCGAAACGCGGGCCGCTGCAAGCGTTCAAGAAGGGCCGGTAGCCCTTCCAGCGAAGACACGAGAACTGCCTCGGCCAGTTCCGGATCTGCGACCGCCGGGAGCACGACGACCGGTACATCGTCGCTGAGCATCGCACGTGCTGCGTGAACGGCATCCCCACGGGCGACGACGCGGCAAATCGGCGTTTGCGCGTCGGGGTCTTCACCCAACCCAGCCTGCCGCGGGATCGCCACTGTCTGGCTGTCAGGGCCCATGGCGTCGGCGTGTTGTGTCGCCCCCTCGATCGTGGCGGCGGGACTATGCAGGCGGCAGCGCAAACTGGCCGCCGCGCAGATCGCGCGCAGGTTGGCGGTGAGGCCATGGCCGCCACCATCATCGATCCACGCCTCGATGCAGCCGGCGTCTTGGGCCGCCCAGGGCGTTGCGTCGCTTTCGCATGCCGGCGCGCCGGAGGTCGCGGCCCAGGCAGATCCGCGAGGAACCGGTAGCGGGATTGACGGGAGCTGCAATCGCCGTGCTGCTCCAACACCGGCGATCCTGATATCCGCCCCTCGACGCGCCAGCGCCGTGATCGCCGCCTCCGCGCTCGACCGAGCGTTTTCAGCGCCGTGGACGATGATGGCGAGATCACGCTGGCGGTTTGCGCCGATGCGGTGCGTCACGAGGTCTATCCAGGGCTGCGCGACCGGTCCGATGCCCGAGGCGCCAGAGCCACTCAGCGTTGACGCGTCTAGATGCAGCAGCACGCGGGCCTCGGGCCGTGCCAGGATCGCTTCACGCGCCTCGGCAGGATCATGCAACAGGGCGACAGGCCGACCTTTGGCCGCCAGCGCCTGTCTGATGATCGCCGCGTGCGCCAACGCGGCGCTCTCGGCGGTGCTGGTAGGACACATCAGCAGGGTCGGCGGACCATCCTCCGACGCCGCATGTATCGGGGGTTCCAGAAAGGCCCTGTCGATCAGGGGCCCGTCGGCGGGGTCGAGCACCGGGCGTAGGGCTCGCGCTATACCCTCCGCCGGCGCCGCGTCGCCGCGTAACGCGGCGGCGCGCCGCAGTCCATGCAGGGCCCGCCGGCGCCTTGCCGGGTCGCGCATATAGCGGAAGATACGCCTCAAGTCGCGCCATCGGGCAGGATCCCCCGGTGCCATCTGCCGTTCGTCGGCCGATGGCATCGCGAAGGTGACGGGCAGCAGGCCGGCTGCAACCGCCTTGGCCGCCCAGAGGCTGTGTTGAGGCAGTGCGTCAGGCAGAACGATCATGCCGGCATCAGCCGTCGCAGACGCCGCACCGTCCGTGCAGCGCTCACGCGGCGCGACACCCTGCAGCGTCCTCGACAACGGCCCGTCGTGGTCATCGGGCGCACCGATCAGGCGCAGACCGTTCGGAGACAGACCGGCAGCGCCGAGTACCGGCATGAGCTCGTCAACCACGCGTTCGATCGCCGACCATGGCAGGCCCGACACGGCGACCGCGACGGTGTCTGGACCGACAGAAGAGGATGACAAGCGCTGCTCGGCCCACGGTGACTGCCAGTGTTGGATGGGCGGCAGATCGATCACCGGTGCCGAGCCGCCGCCGCAGGCGATCCACGTGGCGGCGCTGGCCTGATCCAGCGCGCAGGCGGCGACGGAGAACGAGATGGCGGTGGAGATCCGTGAACGGGCCAGCGCGACCTGCCGCCGTCCCTGCCAAGACTGGCCGAGATACCGGTCAAGATCATGCAGCAGCGTGACGACCCGCGCCCCGGCCGCCTTCCATGCCGCCAGGGTGTCGAGGTCGGCATCTGCGCTGCTGCCCGAACACGGCGTCAAGATGACATCGCCGTCACGCGGCAGGAACAGCCGGTCGCGAGCCTCGCGATCCTTCCCTGCTCTCTTGGCGACGCCCCTCCCGCCTAGTCGAGGCGCAGGCATCTCGATACACGCGACCTCCCGTCGGATAACGCGAAACCGCGGGGTGTTGTCGCCCCCGACGGCTGCCGGCCAGGCCCGACCCCGGAACCACGTCATCGCCTCGTCGAACGCCAAGGGTGCGTCGGGACCACAGAACGCGGTGGCGTCGATCACCACGCTCCTGCCACGGTCAGCCTGTGCGGGCGCGAGCCCCGTCAGGGTATCGTACAGCCGCATGGCGGGTGACGCCTGGACAGTCACCTCTGACGGCGCGCCATGGGCGGACAGAAACCCGCGCGCCTCCTCCAGACCTCCGTGCCGGAGAGCGAGGCGGGCCATGCAGAACGCCGCTCTCGCGTTGTCGGGGTGTCGCAGGGCGAAGCGGCGCGCGGCCTCGGCGAAGTCGGAGCAGGGCGCCGTCTCGGCCAGAAGCGCGTAGGCATCGGGATCATCCGGTGCCCGCTCGGCAAGCGCCGCCGCAACCTCCGCCGCCTCTGCCCGCTCGTCAGCGTCAAGATGCTGACATGCCAGGCGGTGGATCGCGGATCGCCATTCAGAGTGATCAGCCTCTCGGCGCGCGGCGTCGGCTGGTGCCTCGAGGCGATCCTCCAGACGGGCGCGAAGTCGTCGCAACGTTGCGACCGCTCGCTCATGCAGCCCTAAGCTCCCTGCGACCAAGGCACTGTCGGACAGGAGTTCCGGCGCGTCGGGCGCCTGCTGCAGGCCCTGATCCAGAAGGTGGAGCGCATCGCGCAGCCGGCCGGCCTCGCGCAGCAGACCCGCAGCCTCAGCCCAGGCGGCCGGGTCCGACCCGTCGATCGCCAAAGCGCGGTACCAGCAGCCCAACGCGTGATCGCGCCCGCCCGCCCGCGCGAAGGCGCGCGCCGCTGCGACCAGGGGACGAGCGGCGTCGGGATGCGTCGCCGCGACGGTCAACAAGGCCCGCGCCAATCCGAGGTCCGAGGGGTTGTCGAGACGCGCGAGGGCCATCGCAGCCTCTTCCGCAAGGGTATCGGCCGCGGCCTCCATCGCGATCATCCGCCAGCGCATGGCGGCACGGGCCGGCAGTCCGGCGGCCTCCTCGGCCCGGGCCATCAGCGCCAGCGCATCGCGGTCGCCACCGTCGTCACGGAGCAGCCTGTCTAGCCGTGTGACCGCCTCGGCGCTCCGGTCGAGATCCAGCAGCAGGCTTGCAGATAGCCGCAGCAAAGCCGCATCGCCGGGCGCCGTGGTAAGCGCATGCTCGACGACACCGAGCGCAGCGTCCGCCCCCTCGGTATCGCGCGCGCGCCGTGCGGCGATCTCCAACAGGCGCGGATCGTCGGGCCAGCGCGACAGCATCTCAGCAAGCATTTCGACCGCCTCCGCCCGGTCGCCGAGCGCCCTGGCCAGCGTCAACGCCCGCAGATGTGCCTGCAGGTCGTTGGGGCGAAGCACGCTCAGCCGCCGCGCAGCACTGGCGGCGAGGCGGTGCTGACCCGCGGCCTCTGCCGCCGAGCCGAGGGCCGAGAGAACAGCGGCGCTGTCCGGCGCCGACAGCGCAAGGGTACGGAGACGGTGGCAGGCATCGCCGTCCCGCCCGGCCCGACGCATCGCCTCGGCCTCGCAAATGGCGAAGTCGATCCGGCCGGTCAGCGCTGCGGCGCGCCGCCATGCCTGCACCTCGCCCGGCCAGTCGCCGCGGCGATGGGCCTCGCGGGCCCGTTCCTCCGCCGTCGCTGCGCACGACGTATGACCGTCGTCGACGCCAGCACTAACGCTCGCGCAGGTCGGCGCATCCGGGTGCGGTGCGTCGTCGGGCATGCAGGCTTCTCCCCTGGTGGCAGCCCGTCGCGCCGTTCTCGCAGAGGATGGTAAACAGAGGGTGCCGCTGGCAGGGGCGCCCGCCTCGCTGTAGCTCACGGTAGCAGGCAGCCCGACGACCCGATGCGGCCGCGCCAGATTACTCGGCTGGCTGTCCCGGGCGCTCTGGCGACAGCGGTGGCCAAAGCTGGGGGAAGAACGACCCGGCGATCCGGTCGCCCTCACCATAGCCGGCCGCCTCGAAGATCGCGCGCTCACCAGCCGCCCAGTCGCCGCGATAGCGAATGCGCCCGTCCGGTGCCGTCATCCGCAACGTAAAGCGGCGCACCGTCTGGGTGGGAACCGTGTCGGCCAGACCGCCATGCAGGGTGCGCATGTCGAAGAAGATGCAGTCGCCGGCCTCGAGGTCCCATTGCAGCAGGTCGAAAGCGCCGGGATCGGCAGCCACGTCCGGCGGCGCATGGTAGCGCTGGCCATTCACCTCGATCCCGGCGTCATCGGCGGCAGGGCCGTCCTGGCGGTGGCCATCTGCGAAGCGCACCCGCATGAACAGCTTGTCCCACAGATGCGAGCCCTTGACGAAGGCGATGCCATTCTCGCGCGTGACCGGCTCCAGCGGCAGCCAGAGCACGCACATCGTCCCCTCGAAATCGAAATAGGCAAGGTCCTGATGGAACGGCGGCCGCGAGCTGGAGCCGGCCTCGCGCAGGAACCAGTTGTCCATCACGAGGTTCACGCTGGGCGCGCCCAGCAGCTGCGACGCCAAGGCGCCGCAGGGGCTCTCATGCACGAAGCTGCGAAACTCGGGCAGGTCGTTCCAGACCCAGAAATCCTCGATATAGGCGGGCGCGCCGGGTTCCTTGGTGTGGCGCGCCAGCCGGGGCGAGGGACGGGCCAGATCGGCGTCGATCCCGCGGGTCAGGGTATCGAGCCAATGCGTCTCGAACGCGCCGCGCAGGCAGACCGCACCATCGCGGCGGAAATCGGCGAGCGCCACCTCGTCCACGATGGCGCCGACATCCAGCATGGCGCCCTCTTCCTCAGTGCTCGCGGCGGAACGCACCCTGCACGATCCGGTCCATCACCATGGCAACGAATAGGATCGCGAAGCCACCCAGCAGGCCGGGGCCCTTGGCGGCGTATTGCAGCGCCTCCAGGATCTCCTTGCCGAGACCGCCGCCGCCGATCAGCGAGATGATGACGACCATCGACAGACACATCAGGATCGTCTGGTTCACGCCCGCCATGATCGAGGGCAGCGCGAGCGGGATCTCGACATCCTGCAGGATTTGGCGCTTGGACGCCCCGAACGCCTCGGCCGCTTCCTTGATGCTGTCAGGCACGCCGCGCATTCCAAGCGCGGTCAACCGGATCACCGGCGGCATGCCGAAGATGATCGTCGCCAGGATCCCCGGCGGGTTGCCGGTGCCGAAGAACGCGATGATCGGGATCAGATAGACGAAGGCCGGCAGCGTCTGCATGAGGTCCAGCACCGGCTCGGCGAAGTTGTAGGCCCGGCGCGACTTGCCGAACCAGATACCGAGCGGGATGCCGATCACGATGCAGATCAACACCGCGGCGCCGACCAGCGCCACCGTCTCCATCGCGATCTCCCAATAGCCGAGAAAGGCGATGTAGCCGAGCGCCGCCGCCGTGAAGATCGCGACGCGCGGGCCGGCAGCGCGGAAGGCGACCACGCAGATGACCGTCATGACCACCGGCCAGGGCGTGCCGTTCAGCGCTATCGTCAGCGCATCCAGCACCGATCTCACAGCGGCCGTTATGCTGTCGAAGGCCCCTGCCCCCGCGATGGCGGCAGCGTCGATACGCCCCTCAAGCCATCCGGCAAGGACGGAATAGAGCGTCTCGCCCTCAACCCCGAGCAGGGCCGCCGAAATCGCGCGCTCGGGAAAGGCGCTCAACGACTCGATGGGCGAGGCCACGGTGAACTTGTAGATCGTGAGCGGTGCGATCGCCGCGATCAGGGAGAGCCCGATATAGAGCCGCCGCGTATCGTAGCCGGACGGGACCGAAGCGCTGTCGATCCGCCAGCGCGAATACTGCTTCTCATAGGTCGGGTTGGCCCAGAGGCCCTGCACCAGCTTGAACAGCACGAGCAGCACCACGCCGGTCAGCAGGATGGTCAGCGCTTCCGATCCGAGGGCGGCCGCGCGCGCCTCCGACGTCTCGGCGGCCCGGGTCAGGTTGCCGGCGAGCGTCTCGAAGCGGCTCGGATCCTCGCCCGCCTGGCGCGCCGCCTCGGCACGGTCCAGGAACTCCTGCGCGCGGCCACGTTGCTGCGCGGCGCGCTCGCTGAATTCGGCGCCCGGGTTGCCCCAAAGGCCGCGGCCGATCTGCACCCAGGCGATGATCTCCAGGATCAGGAAGCCCCAGAACATCGCCCAGACGCCGCGCGTTGCGGCCCAGGCCGGACCGGCCAGCGCCGCCGCCATGTTGAAGGTGTTCGGGATCGCCGACGTCTTCTCGAAGATACGGTTGAACTTGGCGACGTAATAGTCGCCGTTCTGACCGGTGAAACCGCGGATCGAGGCGTCGAGCGCGCTGCGGTCGACCTCGATATCCGAGGCGGCGATGACGGTCGGGGCGGCGCTTTCGGCCGTGTCCTTGGCGGCAGCGGCGTTCATTCCTTGCCTCCCTGGATGCCGCGCAACAGGCGGCGCTTGGTGACGACCCCGACATCGGTGCCGCCTTCGGTGATGACGACGGGCACGTCGGCGTCTGCCGAGACATCGATCAGGTAGTCCAGATCGCTGTCCTCCGGCGCGCGAGGCGCAGTGTCGAGGGCGCCGTTCGCCATCGCCGGGTTCTCCGCGCGCCACTGGTCGATCGGCGCCATGATCGAATGCGCCTTCACCAGCTTCAGCTTCGAGATGCCCTGCACGAACTCGCGGACATAGTCGTCCGCAGGCTCGGTCACGATCTGCTCGGCCGTGCCGATCTGCACGATCACGCCGTCCTTCATGATCGCGATGCGGTGGCCGATGCGGATTGCCTCGTCGAGGTCGTGGGTGATGAAGAGGGTTGTCTTGCCCAGCTCCGCGACAAGCGCGGAGAACTGGTCCTGCAGCTGCAGGCGAATGAGCGGGTCGAGCGCCGAGAAGGGCTCGTCCATCAGCAGGATCTCAGGGTCTGACGCCAGCGCGCGCGCAATGCCGACGCGCTGCTGCATACCGCCCGAAAGCTCCTTCGGCAGCCGGTCCTCG
>JBCCSW010000105.1:0-11511 GCA_039199465.1 Pseudomonadota bacterium | reverse complement strand
GTCGGAGCAGACGAACATCCGACCGCCGGCGTCGTCGGTGATCACCTCGTCCATGTAGCTGCCCTCGGCGCCGCAGATGGCGCAGGCCTCGCCCGTGCCGCCGCGCTCGAAGGGATGATCCTCGAAATCCAGGCTGACGACGGTGGTATGAGGCGGCACGGCATAGATGCGCTGCTCGCGCCCCGCTCCGAACAGCTGCAGCGCCGGGCAGTCCGATAGCTTGGGATTGTCGAATTTCGGGATCGGCGAGGGATCCATGACATAGCGGTCCGCCACCAGTACCGGATAGGCGTAGGAGGTCGCGATATGCCCGTGCCGCGCAATGTCCTCGTACAGCTTCACATGCATCAGGCCGTATTCCTCGAGGGCATGGGCGCGCCGCGTCTCGGTCTCCCGCGGCTCCAGAAAGCGCAGCGGCTCGGGGATCGGGACCTGGTAGACCAGGATCTGGTCCTCGCCGAGCGGCTCTTCGGGGACGCGGTGGCGGGTCTGGATGATCGACGCCCTGCCTGTCTTGGTCGTGGTGGCCACGCCTGCCGTCTTCTCGAAGAACCCGCGGATCGAGACGGCGTTGGTGGTGTCGTCGGCGCCCTGATCGATGACCTTCAGCGTGTCGTCCGGTTTCAGACAGGCCGCCGTCACCTGCACGCCACCGGTGCCCCAGCCATAGGGCATCGGCATTTCGCGGCTGGCGAACGGGACCTGGTAGCCGGGGATCGCGACCGCCTTCAGCAGCGCGCGCCGGATCATCTTCTTCGTGCGCTCGTCCAGATAGGCGAAGTTGTAGGCGCTCTCGGTCATACCACGATCCCCCGCTCGGCAAGGGCGGCCGACAGGGCCGGTGCGTCGGTGAACAGGACCGCGTCCATGCCGACGCCCTCGGCCGCGGCGACATTGCGGGGACTGTCGTCGATGAAGAGGCAGTCGCCGGCGGTCAGGCCGTTCCGCTCCAGCAGCAGGCGATAGATCGCTGGGTCGGGTTTCATGAGCGCGACCTCGCCTGAGACCACGACGTCGGTGAACAGGGTCAGGAACGGGAAGCGGTCCACGCTTTTCGGCCACTGATGGGCAGGAAAGTTCGTGATGGCGTAGACCGGGCCACGCTCCACCAGACGCTCGAGGATGACATGCGTCCCGTCGATCGGACCGGGGATCGTGTCGTTCCAGCGTTCGTAGAGCTGGCCCATCGCCTCGGCATGGGCGGGAAAGTCCCTTCTGGCGGCGACCATCGCCTGCTCGACCGTGCGGCCACGGTCCTGCTCGCCATGCCAGGCCATGAAGTCCACTTCGGCATGGAAGGCCTTGAGCGCCTCGGGCCCGCCGAGCAGGTCTTCCAACAGCAGATCGGGCTGCCAGTCGATCAGCACCCGGCCCACGTCGAACACTGGGATCACGGTCATCGTGACACCTTCATCGGGCTGCTTTCCCGTCGCGACGCCGCATCGCTCCGCAGCCCGGAGAGATGCCCATGGGCGCCCTGGCGCGGGTCATGCCCATCGTCGCGGGCGCGATGCGCGCAAGCGCCCTGACGCTCAATCGCCGGCCGAGACCGCCACGCGCCGATGCCGTTTGCCCAAAGGGCAAGCGGGGCCATTGGGGCGACGGCCGCTTGCCGCGCCGCCAGTTCGACAACGGCGGCGGCGATGGCTCGATTGGTGGGGATGGTGGCGAGAAGGGAACTCATTCCGCCGCCTCCTGTGCGCCCAACCGCTCGGTCGCCTCGGCGCGCAGGCGTCGGATAAGCTGCAGTTCAGACTGAAAGTCGACGTAGTGGGGCAGCTTGATGTGCTCCAGAAAACCCATCGCCTGCACGTTGTCGCCGTGGGCCAGCGCGAACTCCTGGTCCTGCGCCGGGGCACCGCTCGCGTCCTCGCCGAACTCCGCAAAGCGGAGCGCCCGGTCGACTAGCGACATCGCCAGCGCCTTGCGCTCGCCATGGCCGAAGACCAGGCCATAGCCGCGGGTGAACTGCGGCGGTTCGGTCTTCGAGCCGGTGAACTGGTTCACGCTCTCGCACTCGGTGAGCAGGATCTCGGCGATATCGACCGCGAAACCCAGTTCCGGGATATCGACCGAGACGCGCACATAGCCCACCCGGAGCTCGCCGACGAAGGCATGGGTCCGCCCGAAACCGCGCTGCGTCGAATAGGCGAGGCCGAGCAGCCAGCCCTCGTCCGACCGGGTCAGCGCCTGCAGACGCGCCTCGCGGTCCATCGGGTATTCGGCCGGCTGGCGGGTCAGATCGCGCGGAGGCGGTGCATCGGCAGGCGGTGGGGGCGCCGCCTCGACCAGCCCCTCGCGATCCAGGAACCCCATCACATGGGGCGTGCGCGTTGTGGCAGCCGCCGATGCCGTCGGCGCCACAGGCTGCTCGCCGTTCGCCATCAGCGTGAAGTCCAGCAAGCGGTGGGTATAGTCGAAGGTCGGGCCAAGCACCTGGCCGCCCGGCAGGTCCTTATAGGTGGCGGAGATGCGGCGGATGCAGGACATCGCGCCCGTATCGACCGGCCGAGCCGTCGCGAAACGCGGCAACGTGGTGCGATAGGCGCGAACCAGGAACACCGCCTCGATCACGTCGCCGCGCGCCTGCTTCAGCGCCAGCGCCGCCAGATCCACATCGTAGAGCGAGCCCTCAGCCATTACCCGGCCGACGGCGAGAGACAGCTGTTCGCGCACCTGGTCAACCGACAGCTCGGCAATCCTCGGGTCGCCGCGCCGCTCCTCGGCGAGCCAGGCATGGGCATGCCGGATCGCCCGCTCGCCGCCCTTCACCGCGACATACATCAGCCGGCCTCCGCCGCGGTGACGCAGGTCGTTCGGGGCAGGCCCATTACGCTGTCGCCTGCGGCGAGGAAGAGGTCGACGCCGAGCGGGAAGCGCGCGCGGTTCTCCGACAGCACCCGTGGCACCTCGTCCGGCAGCATGGGATCCACCTCGCGGCGGCCCGCGATCCCCGGGCCCTGAAGGCTGAGGCGCGGTCCGCCCGTCAGCGCGGCGACCTCGATGATCAACGTCGTGGAGCGGTCTGGGTAGTCGGGCACCCCTGCAGGCCATGCCGAGATCGGCATCAGCGCCGCCCACGGCCCGACGGCAAGCGCCGCCGACGCCTTGTCCTCGGCGATCGCTGCGCCGGTATGAAAGACCAGCCATCCCGCGGCGCCGGCCGCGCGATCATCCAGCCAGACCGGCGTATCCGGATCGGCGAGCGTCAGCAGCAGCGCGGCCGCCGCATGCGACAGACCGTCGGGAGCGGTCAGGGAGGGCATCGCCCGCAACAGCCCTGGCCGCGCCAGGGCATCCATGGCGGCGCGAAACGCCTCGGCCGCGTGTGTCGAGGGTGCCTCGAAACCCGGGGCCAGGGTTGGCGAGGCGACCGTGACGGCATCGACGCTCATTCGTCCTCTCCCCGCACCATGGTGAAGAAATCGACCCGGGTGGCGGCGGCGCGTTCGGCCCGATGCTGCCGTGCTGCCCTCTCGGCTGCCTGCAGCGGTGCCAGCATGTGGCGGCGTGCGGCCTCGGCGCTGTCGGTGCGCTGCATCAGGGCGTCGGCCAGAGCGGCGTTCGCGGCGTGATCGCGGTCGCGGCCCGGCACCCAGGCGTGACCGACCGTGCCATCCTCAAGCCGCAGCACCGCGCGCGTCACCGTCATCTCGCCTTGGTTGAAGGGTGCGCCGGTGCCGCCCGCCCTGCCCTGCACCATGATCGCACCGATCTCGGGCGGGCGCAGGAACGCGGCCGAGGGCCGGCCGCCGATCGCCGAACAGGTCGTCTCCAGCGCCTCGCCGAGCCTGGCGGCATCGGCGCGCGCGAACACCCCCATCCAGTCGGGACGTTCGGAGCTGGCAGGGTCGTTGGCAGCACGAGGGGTCGGGTCAGGGGTGTGGGTCATCCGCGTTCTCCGGGGTCGGCGCGTTGAGCGACTCGACAACTATACAACTACACAAGTAGGCTGCCCATTTGAAGTGCCGCGGGCCGCGCCGGCGGTGGGAGAAATGCGAAGTTTCGGTGACGATGCCCCTGCGGCGCCGTCCGATCTGGGAGGCGGCATGGCCCTCTGGGAAGCCATCCACGCAACCTTGGCCGAGGAGATCGCGGCCGGGCACTATCCGACCGGGGCGCGCCTGCCGGGCGAGGTGGCACTGGCAAGACGCTTCGGCGTCAATCGCCATACGGTCAGGCGCGCGCTCGCAACGCTGGTTGCCGATGGGCGTATCCACGTCCAGCGCGGCGCCGGGGCGACGGTGCTGCCGCCGCCAATCGACTATCCGCTGAGCGATCGCACGCGCTTCTCGGAAGCGGTCCAGCAAGCCGGCAGGGCGCCGACGCGCCGCCTGCTGAGGCTCGAGACGCTGGCCGCGACCGACACCGATGCCGAGCAGCTGCGCATCGCGCCGGGCGATCCCGTCTGTATCCTGGAGGTCATCGGCATGGCCGACGGCGTGCCGGTCACAGCCGCAGCACATCGGTTTCCCGTGACCCTGCTGCCGGGCATTCAAGCGGCACTGGCCGGGCAGATCCCGGCGGCCGACGACGCATGCGGCATTGGCGCGGCCGATGGACGGGGTGAGGCCGGGATCTCCGCCGCGCTCGCTGAATGCGGTGTACCGGACTACCGCCGCGGCGAGACGCGGATCACTGCGGTGCTCGCCGATCCGACGCTGGCCCATCGGCTGATGATCGCCGAGGGGGCGCCGCTGATCATGTCGGCTGCCATCGATCTGGACGGCGGGGATCGCCCCGTCAATGCGGGGCACGCCTGGATGGTGGCCGAACGCCTGACGCTCGTCGTCGGGGATCGCCGCGTTACGTCCCGCTTGCGGACCGAACGGAAGGAGAGCGCGTCATGACCACCTTGCCCGAAGCCCTGAGCGGCGCTGGATGGGTTCTGTCGGAGGATGGCAAGGCGATCCAGAAACAGTTCAAGTTCAAGAATTTCCGCGCCGCGATGGCCTGGATGATGCGCGCCGCCTTCGAGGCGGAAGCGATGGATCACCACCCCGAATGGTTCAATGTCTACAACCGTGTCGACGTGCGGCTGACCACGCATGATGCCGGCGGGCTGAGCGACAAGGACGTCGCGCTGGCCGAGCGGATGGAAGGTCTCGGCGGCTGAGGGCCGTCACCGCGTGGCGCCCGATCGGCCGCGGCGCTAGGGCAGATCCTTCTCAAGCCGCAGCAGGTTCTCGGCGCCGTCACGCCTGTAGTCGATGCGATCGACCGAGACGTGGATCAGCGCCCAGCCCCAGCCGCCCTCAGGCAGCGTCTCAACATTCGGGATCTCGGGCGTGGCATCGGTCGAACAGGTCCCGTCCGATGAGGCCGCCATCTGATCGATAACTGCGCCGAAGACCTCGCCGGGATCGCGCGGGCAGAGCACTGTATCGGGCAACGGCAGACCCAGATCGCGGATCTCTACCCAGACGGTCCGACCTTGCCTGCCGGTGCGCAGGCGCAGTGGCTGATCGGCCGGATGGCCGGCATGCTCCAGCACATTGTTGATGGCCTCGGCGATGGCGAGGCGCAGCTCTTCGAGGGGCGGCACGCTTCCCGCGCCGGCGTTGCCGCTCGGCGCCGAACAGGCGGTGGCGAGGCCTGCGATGATCGTCTCGACAGCATCGCCGATACGCTCGAAACGCGGCTCGACCGTCAGATCGATGCTGCAGGGATCATCCTGCATGCCGCGATCGCCGGTCAGGCGGTTGCGGCAGGTGCGATCTTGAACACCTGGTCCATGCGGGTGAGGCGGAAGACGCGCTCGACCGAGGGGCTGAGCCCGCTGATCACCAGGCGCCGTGTCGGCTCGGCCAGTTTTTTGCAACCGACGAGCGCGCCGATCCCTGCACTGTCGATAAAGCCGACATTGGACAGATCGAGTTCGATCTCGTCTGCAGCCCCGGGCATCAGCCGTTCGAACTCCGCCTTCAGCATGCGCGCCACCCCGGCATCCAGCCGCGGGCGCGACACCGTGAAGCACGTCTGCCCGTTCTCCGTCTTGGCGTGCAACATCGCGATCTCCCATCTTCTTGCGCCGCAGCGACATCGTAGGAAGCGCCGCCTTAATCCGAGGCGAACAACGTGCTCACGCCAGCTTAACGCCCCCACGCCATGGTGTCGCAAAGACAGGGGGCGTTGGCATGGCAAACGCGGCGCGGGAGAGGTCGGACACGGTGGCGGGGGCGGATGCGCTTGACGCGGCCGAATGCCATGTCCTCGTCGTCGACGACAGCAAGGCGCAACGGCTGGTCGCCATGCGCAGGCTTCAGGTGCTCGGCTATCGCGTCAGCGGCGCCGAGGATGGCGAGGACGCGCTGTCGCGCATTGCCGAAGGCGGGATCGACATCGTCCTCAGCGACTGGATGATGCCGCGGCTCGACGGTATCGGGCTCTGCCGCTCGATCCGCAGCTTTGGCGACAGCGGCTACATCTATTTCGTCCTGATGACCGTGCGCTCCGAGCATCAGAGCCTTGCCGAGGGGCTCGAGGCCGGTGCCGACGATTTCATCGCCAAACCGCTGAGCGAGGAGGAGTTGTCGGCGCGCCTGTCGGCCGGGCGTCGGCTCACCCATCTGCACCGGCGCCTGAACGACGCCCACCAGCGGGCCGAAGACGCACGGCAATCGGTCGAGCGGCTCTATGGCCAGATCCAGCAAGACCTGAAGGTCGCCTCGGCCCTGCAACATGCGACGCTGCCGGCGCGCAGCGACGTGGTGAACGGCTGCCCGGTCGCCGGGCTTTGCCGCTTTGCCGGTCATGTCGGCGGCGATCACATCGGTTGGGTGGCCATCGGCCCCGACGCGGTCGGCATCTTCGCGATCGACGTCGCGGGGCACGGCATCGCGTCCTGCCTCCTGGCGCTGCGCCTCGCTGCGCTGATGACGGTCGACCGTCTCGACTCCGGCACCGCCGGCCGGACCGAGGGGTTGGGCGATGCCCTGCCCGTCCCGCCCGAGGACGTGCTTTACGCGCTGAATGCGCTGCGCTTCGGCGGCGAGGAACACGATCTCTACTACACCATGGCCTATGGCGTGCTCACGCCCTCAACGGGCGAGGTTCGGATGGCCACGGCCGGCTATTGGCCGCCTGCGATCCTGTCGCCCGAGGGCACGGTGCGTTTCGTCGAGACGGCCGGAGGGCCGCCGCTCGCGATGTTCGAGGATTCGCGGTTCTCGTCGTCGAGCTTCCACATCGCGCCGGGTGAGCGGCTGATCCTCTACTCCGATGGCCTGCCAGAGGCCGCGCTGCCTGCCAATGGCGGGCTGCTGGGGCGCGCCGGTCTGGCGGCGCTGATCAGCAGCGAACAGCACCGCCCCACGGCCGAACTTCCCGAGGCGATCTGGACGCATGCCGCGACATGGCCCGACCCCACTGCCGGGCCCCGCGACGTCATCGGCGACGGCAATGCAGAGACGGCGGTCGCCGGTGCGTCGCCCCGTGGGCTGACGATCGATGACGATGTGTCGATGCTGGTGATTGAGCGTCCGCTCGGCCTCTGCCCCTAAGCGCCGTGCTGAGCGGCTGTGACGACGCCGATCGCGCCCCGTCATCGACGCGCTAGGTCGGGTCGACGGCCCAACCCATCGAGCAGGCGCCGCGTGCGACGCGAAATCGAAAGCGCAGAAGGGCAGGCCCGCCCTGCGCTCTCGTTCAGGCTGCCTGCGGCCTCATGGCGCGGCGGAGAGCGTCCATACTCTCCTCCCAAAGCTGGGCCAGCGCATCGACGGCCGCGGTATCGGGGACGGTGCCCTGCGCCGCCGAGGTCATCATGATCAGGGCCAGTTCGCTGAACTTGGTCATGCCGAGGCTGCTGCCGGTGCCTTTTAGCGCATGCGCGGCCGACTGCGCGGTCGGCGCATCGCCGGCGGTCGCGGCGGTCCGGAGCGCGGTGAACGCGCGCTCGCTATCCTCGACGGCTGCGGCCTCCAACGCCTCCGCCAGATCGGCGCTGTCCTCGCCCAGCAAATCGGCGAGGTATTCCTCGTCGATCAGTGGGCGGATCGCGGGATCCGCGCCCAACGGTGGCTTGCTCGTCCCGTCAGCCATCCTCAGCTCCGCCGACCTCAACGCTGCCCAGCAGCCTGCGTGCTTGGACTTGCTAGAAGATGAAATCGCTGATGCTGATGCGCTCGGCATCGACATCGGCAAGCACGATGCGCCCGGCGTCGGGCGTGGTGATCACCGTGTTGGTCCCGATCTGCGCGATCGTTAGATCGTCGAGACCTTGCACGAGACCGTGCCCGGTGAAATCGAGCTGTTCCAGGAACGGGTTGAAATCCAGGATCCGGTCCTCGTCGAACCCGAAGCGGAAGACGAAGACGTCGCGGTCCGGCCCCCCCAGGATACGGTCGTCACCCGGCCCGCCCTCGATCCGATCCTCGTCGAAATCCCCGCGCAAGACGTCGTCGCCGGGTCCACCAGTGACGATGTCGCGTCCGCGCCAGGCGAAGACGATGTCGTCCCCGCTGCCGCCGATCACGGTGTCGTCGCCCTCGCCGGTCTTCAGGACGTCGTCGCCGCTCTCGCCCCAGACGATGTCGTCGCCGGTGCCGGAGAGGATGGTGTCGTCGCCTTGCCCGCCAAGGACCTCGTCATTGCCGTCGGCCGTCTTGATCACGTCGCGGCCCTCGCCGCCCTCGGCATAGTCGTCGCCGGCGCCCGAGACGATGCGGTCGTTGCCGAGGCCGCCGAACAGCGCGTTATCGCCCTCGCGGTCGATCAGCGTGTCGCTGCCGTTTGTGCCCTCGAGCCTGGTCTCGGCACCGCCGACGATACGCGCGCCCATCTCGACCGCGTCGGCGGCGAAGGCGTCCAGCTTCACGCTGTCGCCGGCGAGCGTCGCCTCCGCCACGACCTCACCATCCAGACCGCCGCCTGCGAAGGTTACGGTGTAGGTGCCGTCCGGCAGGTCCAGCCGGTAGCCGCCGCTGTCATAGCTGGTCGTCTCGAAATCGCCGGCCGCCCCGCTGGCGGTGATCGTCACGCCGCCGAGACCCTCGCCGATGTCGTAGAAGGCGTCGCCGTCGCCGTCATCCAGCACCACGCCCGTCAGGATCGCGCCCAGGTCGAAGCGGTCGCCGAAATGCTGCGTGTTGACGGTCGGGCCGACGCTGCGCCCGTCATCGGGCACGGCGATCGAGGCGATGCCGACCTCGCGATAGTCGGCCGACAGAAGGTTCAACCGATGGCCCGGCAGCAGCTGCACCCCGTTCGGCCCATAGCCCCAGTCGATGAAATAGGCGGCATGGCCGTGCACCACGTCATCGGCGAAGGCGAAGATGTTCTCGGCGACGCGCCGCCAGCCGATGTATCCCGCATTCTCGATCCGGGCGCCGAGATCAGGCTCGCCCAGCAGCTGATGCGCCTGATCGTCGGCGTCGATCATCGTTTGGGTGTGAAAGAAGGCCGACTGGCCGAGCGCCTCGTTCCAGGCGAGGGGCGCGACCGCCTGCGCGGTAGCGAGCTGGGCGGCGACGAAGGCCAGATCGGTCTGGAAGACCGCGACCGAGTCGGTGATCGCCTGGGTGACGCCGATTCCCGTCGCGGGATCGATCAGCCGCGCCAGCTCTCCCTGCGGGTCGCTGCGCGCCCGGTTGATCAGTTCGAGATAGAGCTGTTCTTCGGCGGTAGGCTGTCGCATCGGGTGACCGTGATTGCCGTCCGAAGCCTCCTCGCCCCGGGCCGCCACCACTGCCAGATGCTGGTTGCACCGGGCTTAACCGGCCCGGGTGACGGCGCCGCCGGCGACCGCCGACGCCGGCTCAGAACGCCTTCAAGCCGTCGAAATCGATCGCCTCGAAATACGCCGTCTTCTCGGCCTCGCCTGCGCTGCCGCTGATCTGCACCAGGAAGCGCCCGGCGATCAGCGCCATCAGCTCGCCGTCCTCGTTCAGCACGGCCTTCTGCCCGCCGATCCGCTTCATCCTGCCGGCGGCCGCCATCATGGCGGGATTGCTGAACATCGCCCCCATGGTGGCGACCATCGGATTGTCGGCCATGATCGTTATGTCGACATCCGTGTCGCCCGCGTAATACACGCGCGAGGCCACCTGCCCGCCGCCGAACATCGCGGCCATCGCGCCCGTCGCCTCGGTATCGATCTCATCCGCGGTCCAGCCTGCCAGCGGCTCGGGCAGGAAGGCGGACAGTTCCTCGGCCTTCTGCTGCGCGAGCAATTGCGCGGCGAACGCCGTCTCCTCCTGCGCCAGCGCAAGATCGCCCGCGCGATAGGCCTCCAGCGCCGCGGTCAGCGCGTCCTCGATATCGTCGGCCGCCGCGGGGCCACCAGCCCGGACCGCCGCGAGCGCGATGCCGGCAAGCGATGCCGGGCGAGGGAAATGGCAGATCATGCAAGGCCTCCTGCAATCATCGTTCGGCGACGGCTTCGACGCCTTGGACATCCTTCAACATACCGCGAATTTCCGGTCCCGTCGGGAATGTTCCACCAAGCTCGACCTCGACCTCGCGCCCAAGCTCGGGCAGCGCCACGACCAGACTGATCGGGCCGAGCGATCGGCGGTTGCCCGGCTGGCGAGCCTGCGCCTGGACGCCGATCTCCAGCCGCCGGCGGAGCGAGGGCAGCGCGGCAGGGTCGCCCAGATAGACGCGCAGGCCCGACTGCGCCGCCACGACTTCGTCGATCGGCTGGGCGGCGCGCAGGCGGATGCGCCCGCCCTGTGCCTCGCCCTCGGTCTCGACGGTCAGGACGACGTTGCGGCCCGGGCTCAGCAAGTCCTCGGCCTCGGCCAGCGTGTCGGAGAAGGCCATGACCTCGTAGCCACCCGCGCTGTCCGAGAGTTGGATATAGGCAAAGCGCGTACCCCGCGCCGATTTCCGGATCTGCACGCCGCTGACGGTCCCCGCGATCCGGCCCGAGCCGCCTTCGGCCCCCCATCGGTCGAGAAAGGCGCGGTGGGTGGTCACCCGACGCCGCGACAGCGCGTCGACATAGACATCCAGCGGGTGGCCGGAGAGGTAGAAGCCGACTGCGATCTGCTCGTTGTTCAATCGGTCGGTCGGCAGCCAGTCTTCGCCGTCGGGCAGGCGCGGCGGCGGCAGCGCATCACCCCCGTCGCCCGCCATGCCGAACAGCGAGGCCTGCCCCGAGGCCTGTTCCGCGGCATGAGCGGCCGAGTACTCGATCAGCCGGTCGAGCGAGGCGAGCACCCGCGCACGATTGGCGTCGAGCGCATCGAAGGCGCCGGCGCGCGCCATCATCTCGAGCGCCCGTTTGCCGAGCAGCTTCAGCTCGACCCGGCGCGCGACGTCGAACAGGTCGCGGAACGGCCCGTCCCCGGCCCGCGCCGCCTCGATCAGGCGCATGGCCTCGACGCCGACGCCCTTGAGCGCGCCGAGGGCGTACAGGATCTGCCCGTCGCGCACCGTAAAGCGCGCCTCGGACCGGTTCACGCAGGGTGCTGCCACCGCGATCTCCAGCCGGCGCGCTTCCTGGACGAAGGCGTTGAGCTTATCGGTCAGGTTCAGGTCGAGGTTCATGACCGATAAGCTCAACGC
>JBCCSW010000104.1:0-11584 GCA_039199465.1 Pseudomonadota bacterium | reverse complement strand
GGAGGCGGGCGAGAAGCTGGGCTATCTGCCAGGCGACATGAAGGACAAGGTCGACCCTTACATGCAGCCGCTTTATGACGCGCTGAACGATTTTCTGCCGGGCAAGCAACTGGGCCGCCTGATCGAAGAAAAGCAGATCGAGATCGCGCCGCTGGCCTTCATGCGCGGGCGCACGCTCAGCCGCGCCTTCGTCGTGCTGGACGAGGCGCAGAACGCGACCTCGATGCAGATGAAGATGTTCCTCACGCGCCTTGGCGAGGACAGTCGCATGGTGGTGACCGGCGATCCCAGCCAGGTCGACCTGCCGCCGCGCGAGACCTCGGGCCTGATCGAAGCACTGAAGGTCCTGGACGGTGTCGAGGGCATCGGCTTCGCGCGCTTCTCGGCCATCGATGTGGTGCGCCATCCGATCGTCGGCCGGGTGATCGAGGCCTATGACCGCGCGAGCGGCGCATGAGCCAAGCGGTAACGGCCGGACTCGAGCGCGCGGCGGCCGTGTCAGGCAGAGCGCCGGATCGCGAACCCGATCATGACGCTAAGGTCACCGAGGACGGGCTGGTCGAACTGGTGATCGAGGATGCCGCATGGCACGCCGCGCTGCCCGACATCACGACCGTCGCTGGTGTTGCCGTGCGCGCTGCCCTGGCCGGTGCCGACGTCAGCACGGCGGGCCGCGAGATCACGGTTCTTGCCTGCGACGATACCCGGATCGCCGAGTTGAACGCGACGTTTCGCGGCAAGACGGCACCCACCAACGTACTGTCCTGGCCAACCTTCGATCTTGCACCCGGGGCGCCGGGCGGGCGGCCACCGCAACCACCGGTGGCCGAAGGACCCCTGGGGGACATCGCCATCGCCCTCGGCACGACGGCGCGAGAGGCGGAAAATGCCGGGATCGCCTTGAAAGATCACTGCCTGCATCTGATTTTGCACGCTACCCTGCACCTATTGGGGTACGATCATCAGACCGATACGGATGCGGCCCTGATGGAAAGGATCGAGACGGATGCCCTGGCTAGCCTCGGCCTTCCCGATCCCTATGACAGAGGAGAGGCGGGTACAGCCCGCCGGGATTGATGGACTCAGGCTCTAGTAGCACCCCTGCCTCGGCACCGGCATCCGATCCGGCAAGTGAGGCGGGCGGACCGGCCGGCGGGGACGCGGACCCCGACCCGCTGCAACCCGATATCAACCGTCGCAAACGCCCCGGTCCCCGGCCGAACGGTATCGGGACCGTGACGCCGATCGAGACCCTGGGCACGTTGCCAGACGACGATGTGCACGCGGGTGACGGCGCCGATCCGGCCCACGAGACGGGCTATAGCCATAACCGTGCGGGTGAGGTGGCCGAGCGCCACCACGATGAGCCTGAGCAGAGCTGGTCGCTCGGCCGCTTCGTAAAGCTCGCCACCGGCGCCCTGTCGGGCAACGGTCACGACCAGGCCCGCGACAGCGACGACGATACGCTGAGCGATCTGGGCCCCGCCTTCGCCGAGAGCACCGATGCCGAGCGTCGGATGGTGGCCAACATCCTGCGCCTGCGCGAACTGCGCGTCGCCGATGTGATGACGCCGCGCGCCGATATCGTCGCCGTGTCGGCCGAGGCGGATCTGCCCTCGGTCATGGCGGCCTTCACGGGCGGGTTCCTGTCGCGCCTGCCGGTCTATCGCGAGACGTTGGACGACCCGATCGGCTTCGTGCACCTCAAGGACCTCGCCCTTGCCTATGGTGTCGGCTGTGCCGCCGACAGCCCGGCCTTCTCGATGGAGGCGCATATCCGCACGGCGCTGTTCGTGCCGCCCTCGATGCGCATCGCGGCGCTGCTGCAGAAGATGCAGGGCAGCCGGATCCACATGGCGCTGGTGATCGATGAGTTCGGCGGCGTCGACGGCGTCGTGACGATCGAGGATCTGGTCGAGCAGATTGTCGGCGATATCGAAGACGAGCATGACGAGGACGAGGCCGCCCTATGGCGCGAGGAAGCGCCGGGCGTCTGGCTGGTGTCGGCGCGTGCCGACATAGCGGAGTTCGAGGACGCGACCGGGCTCAGGCTGCGGCCCGAGGACTGGGATGAGGACGCCGACACGCTCGGCGGTCTCGTCTTCACGCTGACCGGCCGCGTGCCGGTGCGCGCCGAGGTCATCGCCCATCCCGCCGGCCATGAGTTCCAAGTGATCGACGCCGATCCCCGGCGCATCAAGCGCCTTCGGCTGACCGCGGCCGGTGCCTCCTCGGGGTCGAAAAGCGCAACCGACGGCCCCGCCGTTTCCTAGGGCACCCATGGCGCCACGCGATGCCGAACGCACCGACGGCGCGGACGCAGCTGCTGGCGGCCAGTCCCGCGGGGCGGCCCGGATAAATGGATGGCGCCGCTATGGTCTCGCCTTCCTGGCGGGCCTGCTGCTGTCGGCGGGTCATGCCCCGATCGGCGCACCCGTCACGGCCTTCGTGGCGCTGCCGCTGCTCGCATGGCTGCTCACGGGCGTCGGTGCTGGCAGGGGCGCCGCCACCGCCTGGTGTTTCGGCTTCGGATATTTCCTCGTCTCGCTGCATTGGATCGGGCACGCCTTCCTGGTCGAGGCCGACGCCTTCGCCTGGGCACTGCCCTTCGCAGTGACGCTGCTGCCTGCCGGTCTCGCCCTGCTTTGGGCCCTTGCCGGCGCCGGCGTCGGGCGACTGTCGCGGGGCGGCGTCGCGGTCACCGCCGTCGGGCTCACCGGTGCGCTGACGCTGGTCGAGTATGCGCGGGCCCATATCCTCACCGGCTTTCCCTGGGCGATGCCCGGCTATCTGTGGGCCGAGACGCCGCTCGCGCAGCTTTCCGCCTGGATCGGCCCGTTTGGCCTGACCGTGGCGAGCCTGCTGCTCGCCATGCTCCCAGGCGCGATCGCGCTGGATGCCTGGCAGCGCTCCGGCGTGCGAGGCTCGGCCATCCGGATGACGGCGGTCGCGGGGATCGCCGCAAGCCTCATCGCTTTCGCCGGGCTTTGGATGGCCGGTCGCGCCCGCGTCGACAGCGCCGAGGTCCCAGTCACCGGGAACACCGACACGACCACGCTCCGGATCATTCAGCCAAATGCCCCGCAGCACCTGAAGTGGCAGCGCGACTGGGCGCCGCGGTTCTATCGTCGCCTGCTGGAGCTCTCGGCATCGCCGCCGGACCCGGCACTCGGCCCTGCAGATCTGGTGATCTGGCCCGAGACTGCTGTCGCCTTCCTGCCGGCCGATTTTCCCGAGGCTCGGCGCGACATGGCCGACGCCGCTGCGGCACCGCTGGTGCTGGGTGCGCTCGACCGTGCGCTGCCCGAGGAGGGCGGCGAGGGCTTCGTCAACGCGCTGATGGTAATCGGCGCGGAGGGTGAGATCGCCGCGCGCTACGCCAAGGCGCATCTTGTGCCGTTCGGCGAGTACCTACCCCTGCGCGGCATTTTCCAGACGATCGGCCTCCGCCAGCTGGCCGGGCGCGGACGCTTCGCCGCCGGCCCAGGCCCGATGACTGTCAGCGCGCCCGGCGTCCCCGATTTCGCGGCGCTGATCTGCTACGAGGCCATCTTCCCAGGCGATGTCGCCGCCGCGATCGCCGCAGGCCAGGCGAAAACCGGCACCCGGCCGCAGATGATGCTGCAGATCACCAACGATGCCTGGTTCGGCACGCTCGGCGGCCCGCAGCAGCATCTGAGCCAGGCCCGCATGCGCGCGATCGAGCAGGGCATGCCGCTGGTTAGGTCAGCAAATACAGGCATTTCGGCCGTGATCGACGCCCATGGACGGGTCGTCGGCAGCATCCCGCTCGGCCAGCATGGCGTGCTCGACATCCCTCTGCCCGCCGCGATCGAGCCGCCGTTCTACGCCCGATATGGCGACGGCATGGCGATCTTCACGTCTGCCGTTCTTTTTTTCGCCAGTTTCTTGCGGATAACTGCGCGCCGGGGTGGTGGGGATGCTGCGCGCTGAGCGGGTGATCTCCTGGTAGCGAAGCGTTCCGGTGACGGAGTGGTGGATTGTTCTGCAGCGGGCGCTCGCCGGCTGTGGCTGCGCGCGGCCGGACAGGGGCAAGACGATGACGAAGGCACCGGACGAGATCGACGCCTACATTGGTGCACGGTTGAAAATGCGCCGGCAGGCGAAGGGTATGAGCCAAGAGCAGCTCGGCCATGAGATCAGCCTCACCTTCCAGCAGGTACAGAAATACGAAAAGGGCCTGAACCGGATCGGCGCGGGTCGCCTGTTCCATATCGCCGAAGTCCTGGGGGTCGATGTCGGCTACTTCTACGAGGGCCTGACCCGGCGCAACCAGCCGAGCGACGGGTCGGAAAGCGATCTTGTCCGCTTCTTCTCCTCAAGCGAGGGGCGCACCCTGGCGCGCGCCTTCAGCCGCATCGATAACGGTCACACCCGCACCCGGTTGATCGAGTTGGTGCGCACCATCGCCGAGAGCGAGAGCCTGGCGCCAACCGGCTCGACCACCCCCAACGGCCGGGTCGGCATGATGTCGATGGTCCGCGAACCCGGACGCCGCTAACCGCTGCTGCCACCCACGCCAGCACGTCACGCCCGATACTCACGGTCGATACGCACGCCCAGCGCCGACACCCCGATGCGGTCGATTGTTGCACTGCACCGGCTCATCCCTGCGCCATCCTGCAACAACTCTTCATTCAGCATTTCTCTTCCGTTGACGGCTGTCCGGCTGGCTGGCAACAGCGCGTTGGGTACTGGGTGTTTTTTCTCGATCGCGGGGGCCGGACATGGCGCGACTGGATTACTTGCTGACGTCGGAAAGCGTATCTGAGGGCCATCCCGACAAGGTCTGCGATCAGATCTCGGACTCACTGGTCGACATGATCGTGGCCCGCGAGCCCGAGGCGCGCATCGCCATCGAGACGGCGGCCACGACCAACAAGGTGGTTCTGCTCGGCGAGGTCGCGATCAGCCCCGACAACGCCGTCTCGGACGAGGAGATGGTGGCAACGGCGCGCGAGACGATCCGCGACATCGGCTACATGCAGAAGGGCTTCCACTTCAAGACGGCCTCGATCGACTGCTATGTGCATGAGCAGTCGGCCGATATCGCGCAGGGCGTCGATGCGGGCGACAACAAGGACGAGGGCGCCGGTGACCAGGGCATCATGTTCGGCTTCGCAACGAACGAGACGCCCGAACTCATGCCTGCGCCGATCCTCTACAGCCACAAGATCCTGCGCCTGATGAGCGAGGCGCGCCACGGCGGCAGCGCCCCGTTGCTGGGCCCCGACGCCAAGAGCCAGGTGACGGTCGAGTATCGCGGCGGTAAGCCCACGCGGATCGACACGATCGTCGTCTCGACCCAGCACACCGAGCGCGACGAGGCCGGCAAGGAGATCTCGGCAGGACAGGTTCGCGAGATTGTCGAGCCCTATGTCCGCGCCGCCCTGCCGGAGGGGTTCCTGGACGACAAGACCATCTGGCACGTGAACCCGACCGGCCGCTTCGTGATTGGCGGCCCGGACGGCGATGCCGGCCTTACCGGGCGCAAGATCATCGTCGACACCTATGGCGGCGCAGCACCGCATGGCGGCGGCGCCTTCTCGGGCAAGGATCCGACCAAGGTCGACCGGTCAGCCGCCTATGCTGCACGCTACGTGGCCAAGAACGTCGTGGCGGCGGGCCTGGCCGAGCGCTGCACCATCCAGCTCGCCTATGCGATCGGCGTGGCCGAGCCCTTGGCGATCTATGTCGACGGCCACGGCACCGAGCTCGTCGACCCCGCGAAGATCGAGAACGCGATCCGTGAAACCGTGTCGCTGACCCCGCGCGGCATCCGCACACGCCTCGGCCTCAACAAGCCGATCTACCGGCGCACGGCCGCCAACGGCCCTTTAGGCCGCGAGCCGGAGGCCGATGGCGGCATCAGCTGGGAGCGTACCGACCTGGCCGAGGCGCTCAAATCGGCGGTCTAAGGGCCGGGCGAGCCGGGCCGCAATGCGCGACACCCGCAGTTCTCGGTTTCATGGTCCGGTCTCGTGGCTGGCGGGTGGGCACTGCCCGGTCTGCGGTGCCGCCCTGTCCGCCTGAGACCTGATCAACAGCGCGCGGTTCGACGACCGCAACCGGACGCCGGCGCAGGCATTGCCCTTCATGCCCTGCCCGACATGCACGGCGTCCGTCGCGCCCGTCGCGCGCCCGGTGGCAGCGCGATCTGACAGCAGGCGGCCATGTTTGGGCTTGTGGTGCCGGTCGTGGTGACCGCGATCTTCCTCTCTTTCTTTGGCTTTCCTGCGCTCGGCCTCGACAAGGAGGACCCGCCGCTGCTCGTCTTGACCGTCGCCGTGCATCTCACCGTGCTGCCGGCAGTTCTCTCTGTGCGTCTCTTAGTGGTAGATCGGCGCAACATCGAAGGCCAGGGCGGCACAGACTGAGCGGAAAAAGCTAGTCTTTCACCGCATGCACGATCGTTCTACGGCTCGGCCCATGACGCACGAGACAGACGACACCCCGGCAGCGCCCAACGGTGCGCCGTGGCGCAACTTCTACGGGCGCCGGCACGGCAAGCGGATGTCAGGGCGCCAGAAGGATCTGCTGGAGACCCGCCTCGCGGCACTGTCGCCGGGTGCGGTGACACGCGCCGAGAACCCTGAGCGCAACCCGCTCGAGCTTGCGGGGCTGTGCGGCGGGCGCGACCGGCTCTGGCTCGAGATCGGCTTCGGCGGGGGCGAGCACATGATCGCACAGGCCGAAGCCAATCCGGAGGCCACCCTGATCGGCTGCGAGCCTTTCGTGAACGGCGTGGCCAAGCTGCTGGCGGCCATCGACAGCGCCCATGGCGGAAGCGGGTTGCCGAACCTCTGCCTGCATGCCGGCGATGCGCGCGACGTGATGGAGGTAATGCCAGCAGCTTCGGTCGACCGGGTGTTCCTGCTCTATCCCGATCCCTGGCCGAAACGGCGCCACCACAAGCGCCGGTTCGTGAACGCCGAGAACCTAGACCAGCTGGCGCGTCTCATGGCCCCGGGCGCCCATCTCCGCGTTGCGACGGATATCGAAGACTATGTGCGCCATACGCTGGTCGAGACCCGTCGCGACGGCCGCTTCAGATGGCTGGCCGAGCGCGCTGCCGACTGGCGCACCCCATGGCCCGACTGGCCCGGCACCCGCTACGAGGCGAAGGCGCTGCGGGAAGGGCGCCGGCCCCACTACCTGACCTTCGCGCGCATCTAGGCACCTCAGCCCGGTCATCCGCCGCGGGCGATGCGAGACAACTGTCCGCGACGTCAACCGTCCTGCATCCCGACTGACGGCGCGACCCGCTCGGCCGTATTCTGTGCCGACGCGCCGGCACGTCGCGCGGGGCATCCCGGCAGGGAGGACGCGATCGCATGACCGACACTCCAGCCGCCCCGGCGACACCCGACTGGATCACCAACTGCCACATCCACGTCTTCACGCTGGACCATGTCCCGAACGGCTTCCTGCCCCTCGGCGCCATCCACCTGCTGCGCCAGCCCTATGTCCGGACGCCGCTGCTCTGGCTGGCGGAGCGGCGGATCATGCCGGCCACGCTGCGCCGCGCGGCCCGCTTCGGCAGGATCAGCGCGCTCGGCGACCAGCGCGAGGTGTTCCACATCGTCCAGCGCTACTATCCGAAGCAGACCCGCTTCGTGATCCTGCCGATGGACATGGCGTTCATGGGGAAAGGCGATCCGCCCGCGCCACTCGCCCAGCAGCACGACGATTTGGCCGAGATCCGGGACGAGAGCGACGGCTGCGCGATCCCGTTCGCCGCCGTCGATCCCCGACGCCCCGACGCGATGGAGGAGTTGTCGCGCTGCGTCGAGACGCTGAAGTTCGAGGGGCTGAAGCTCTACCCGCCGCTCGGCTATCCGCCGACGCATCCGGTGCTGATGGAGCGGATCTATCCGTACTGCATCGAGCACAACCTGCCGGTGATGACCCATTGCTCGCGCGGCGGCGTGACGGGTGCGGGGCTCGACCAGCGCCACCACGACAAGATGGCAGCGCCTGATGCCTTCGCCGAGGTCCTCGACCGGTTCCCCACCCTACGCGTCTGCTTGGCCCATTTCGGCGGGGAGCGGGACTGGAACGACTACCTGCAGAAGCCGAAGCCCGGGCCGCTGCAAAAGGCGACCAACAGGATCGAGGAGAATTGGGTGTCACGCGTGCTCGATCTGGTGGTCGAGCGTGACACACTCTGGACCGACATTAGCTACACAGCCTTCAACTTCTCGCAGAACCTGCCGGCGCTGAACGTCTTCCTGACCGATCCCAGGGTCGCGCGCCGCGTGTTGTTCGGCTCGGACTACTTCATGACCGAGACCGAGGCGACGGGCGAGCGCCGCATGTCGATCGAGGTGCGCGCGGCCATCGGCGAGGCGCGGTTCGACCTCATCGCCAAGTCCAACCCCGTCGAGTGGCTGACCGGCGCCAACTATACCGGCGACCCGCCGACCGGCGCGTCGGCGAGTACTGCGTAACACGCGTCGGACATCCCGTCGGCACAGGCCGCACTTGGCCGGTGGACCGGCGCCCGCGCCGCCGCTATGACGCCGGCATCGTCCTGCATTCGGGGGTGAGATCCGTGTCCAGCGCAGCAATGACCCCGGCGACCGCGCATCCCGCATCCGGGCTGTCCGGCACGGCTGCCGTGCCGGGCGACAAATCGGTCAGCCATCGGGCGTTGATCCTGGGCGCACTGACCGTCGGCGAGACGACGATCGAGGGGCTGTTGGAGGGCGAGGACGTGCTCGCCACCGCCGAGGCCATGCGCCGTTTCGGCGCCCTGGTCGAGCGCAGCGGACCGGGCGCGTGGCGCGTCTCGGGCCTCGGCACCGGGGGCTGGCTGGAGCCCGAGGACATCATCGACTGCGGCAACGCAGGCACGGGCGTACGCCTGATCATGGGCGCGATGGCGACGACGCCGATCACCGCGACGTTCACCGGCGACGCCTCGCTGCGCGGGCGCCCGATGGGCCGCATCCTCGACCCGATCGCGGGCTTCGGCGCCAGGGCCGTGGGTCGGCAGGGCGGCAAGCTGCCCCTGACCCTGGTCGGCGCGCGCAATCCGCTGCCGGTCAGCTATCGCCTGCCGATGGCCTCGGCGCAGGTGAAGTCCGCTGTGCTGCTGGCCGGCCTGAACGCGCCCGGCATCACCGAAGTGATCGAGGGCGAGGCGACCCGCGACCATACCGAGCGGATGCTGCGCGCCTTCGGTGCGGTGCTGGAGATCGAGGACACCGAGGACGGCCGCCATATCCGCGTGACCGGCCGGCCCGAACTTCGCCCGACGCATGTCGCGGTGCCGCGCGACCCGTCCTCGGCCGCGTTCCCCGTAGCCGCGGCGCTGATCGCCCCGGGCTCCGAGATCCTGGTGCCGGACGTCTCGCTGAACCCGACGCGCGACGGCCTCTACCGAACGCTCGCCGAGATGGGCGCCGCGATCGAGCAGCGGAACGCCCGCGATGCCTCGGGCGAGCCGGTCGCCGATCTCGCGGTCCGCCATACCGGCACGCTGAAAGGTGTCGAGGTGCCGCCGTCGCGCGCGCCCTCGATGATCGACGAGTATCCGGTGCTCGCCTGCATCGCAGCCTCTGCCGAGGGCGATACCGTGATGCGCGGGATCGGCGAGATGCGCGTCAAGGAAAGCGACCGCATCGCCGCCGTCGTCGCGGGGCTCCGGGCGAGCGGCGTCTCGGTGACCGAGCACGAGGACGGCATGACCGTGCACGGCCGTGGTCCCGAGGGCGTGCCGGGCGGCGCCACTGTGCGCACCCATCTGGACCACCGGATCGCGATGAGCTTCCTTTGTCTGGGCCTCGGTGCGCGAGCCTCCATCACCATCGACGATGCGGCGACGATCGCGACCAGCTTCCCCGACTTCCTGGCGCTGATGGAGCGCCTAGGCGCCCGGATCTCGCTGACCGCAGCGGCCGCGTGATCGGCAAATCCGACCCGGTGAGACGCAACGATAATTCCCGATTTACGGTAGTATCGTTGCCGTTGCAGGCCGGAACTGCAACCTGAAATTGCAGTTTGGCCGTCATCCTTGCGCCGAGCGCGGTTCGCCATACTGTCCTGAGTAATACCGATCCATGATGCATGGCGTGCATGAGGGCGGGCGCGTCGACGCTTGGGAGTGACCGGATCATGCGGTTCTGCGTGGCCATAGACGGCCCTGCGGGTGCAGGAAAAGGGACGATCGCCAAGGCGCTGGCCGAGCGTTTCGGCTTTGCCCATCTGGACACCGGGCTGCTCTACCGCGCGGTCGGTAAGATGGCGATGGACCAGGGCCGCGGCGTGATCGACCCGGGCTGCGCCGAACTGATCGCCCGCGACCTGCAGCCCGAGCATCTGGCCATCCGGGGCCTGCGCGGCGCCCTCGCCGCCCGGGCCGCCAGCCGCGTCGCCAAGCTGCCGGCGGTTCGCAAGGCGCTGGTGAGGATGCAGCAGGATTTCTCGCGCCGCGACGGCGGCGCCGTGATGGACGGGCGCGATATCGGAACCGTCATCGCCCCCGACGCCAATCTGAAGCTGTTCGTGACCGCCTCGGACGAGGAGCGGGCACGCCGCCGCCATGCCGAACTGGTGGCAGCGGGCGATGAGGAGACGAGCTATAAGCGCGTACTCGCCGACATCCAGGCGCGCGATGCGCAGGATGCCGGCAGGCGGAACGCGCCACTCAAGCAGGCCAGCGATGCCGTCGTGATCGATACGACCGAAATGGATATCGGCGCCGCGGTCGAGGCGGCGGTCGAGCTCGTCGACAACGCAATGAAGCGCCTGGCCTCTTAACCGAACGCTAAGCCAAGGCACGACACGCTTGCCGATCCGCCTCTTCGCGGCTATAGGCCCGCCAGCCGCGCGGGCGGTTGCGTCATCGGGCGCATACGGGTCAAGGCACTCTCGCCAAGAGGGGAGTGCCGCGGCCCGTTATGGGCTCTGCGCCCGCCGCACCGCACGACCCAACAACCCGAAGACCGCCGGAGACAACCGGCCGGCCAGCAAAATTCGAACCAGGAGAACCGCGCATGGCCCAGATGGCCTCGATGGACGAATTTGAAGCCCTGCTCAACGAGAGCCTTGAGCAGGCGACGCCCGAGGAAGGCTCGGTCGTCAAAGGCACCGTGATCGCCATCGAGAATGGCCAGGCCGACCTCGATGTCGGCTTCACGGTCGAGGGTCGTGTCGACCTCACGGAATTCGCCGCACCGGGCAAGCCGGCTGAACTCGGCGTCGGCGACGAGGTCGAAGTGTTCCTCGACCGGGTCGAGAATGCGCGTGGCGAGGCTGCGATCAGCCGCGAGAAGGCGCGCCGCGAGGAAGCCTGGGATCGCCTGGAGAAGGCCAACGAGAACGGCGACCGTGTGCAGGGCGCGATCTTCGGCCGCGTCAAGGGCGGCTTCACCGTCGATCTCGGCGGCGCCGTGGCCTTCCTGCCCGGCAGCCAGATCGACGTGCGCCCGGTGCGCGATGTGACCCCGCTGATGGGCATGCCGCAGCCCTTCCAGATCCTCAAGATGGACCGCCGTCGCGGCAACATCGTCGTCAGCCGCCGCGCCGTGCTGGAGGAGAGCCGCGCCGAGCAGCGCGC
>JBCCSW010000103.1:0-11595 GCA_039199465.1 Pseudomonadota bacterium | reverse complement strand
GGTGCCGCAGACCGGGTTCTTGTTCGGGCTGCAGATCGCCTCGGCCTGGGTCGGGCTGGCGCCCGAACAAGAACCCGGTCTGCGGCACCAGAAGTGGCAGGTAGAGCAGCCATAGCCCTCGGCTCCGCGCTGCCCCGCCCCGGGCGTTCCGGCGATGCTCGGTCTCAAGGCACGCGACGGTCAGGGCCAGGGCAACCAGCGCGGCGGTGATCGCGATCGCCGCGGTCGCGAGGATCGGCTCGGCGAGCCCCGGCGCCTCGCGCGCCCAGACGCGGCCCTGCAGCATACCGGGCCAGGCATCGGGAAAGCGCCAGAGCCCGGCCACCGACCAAAGCGCCAGCCCGGCCAGCCCAGCCGTCACTGCGAGCGACAGCGCCAGCGCCACGGCCTGAGCGGCGAGGCGCATCGCCGTATCGCCCGCATGGCGCCAGCCGGCCACCGTCCAGGCGCGGCCGAGAGCCCCCGCCAAGCGCTCGAGCCCGATCCAGACCACAAGCCCCGCGCCGACCAGGCCAATTTGCAACAGGGCGCCTGCAGCCGCACGAAAACGCAGCGTCAGATCGGCGTCCTGCATCCACTCGACCAGCAAGACCGACAGCGGGGGCGGCGTCGTCGGGCCCAGGATGCGCGCCACGTCGACGACCGACATCGAGTAGGCGAGCACCGCGAAGACCGGCAGGCGGAGCTGCCTGTAGACGGCCGGCAGGACGGTCTTCGCCCAGCCCGCCATCGGCCCATGGCCGAGTGTCAGCGCGACGAGCCTGGCACGCCGTGCATCTGCCTGTCCCAGCGCGGCGATGGTCATCAGCAGCAGGAACGGCACCTCCTTGGCCACCAGCCCCGCCACCAGCGCCAGCCCGAACGGGTCGCCGACGATCAGCAGGTCCGGCGGCTGCTGCCAGCCGGTAGCCCAAGGACTGAGGAGCCGCGCGATCCAACCCGAGGGTGCGATCAGAAAGGCGATCCCGAAGGCCGCAGCGGCATGCGGGACCGAGAGCAGCGGCGACAGCGCCCGCTCGACCAGCGCGAAGGCGCGGGTGCCCTGGGTCGCTGCCACGATCGCCACCGTCACGGCCAGCGACAGCGCCGTCGCCATCAGCCCCGTCGTGACGCTCAACCTGATCGAGGCCGCGATGCCGGGCGTTGCGGCCAGCTCGCGAAACGGGGCGAGGCTCAGGCTGTCACCCCCCAGCGCCGGCAGAAAGCCGAAAGCGGGCAGCGCCGTGCCCAAGAGCCCGGCCGCGATCGGCCCAAGCATCAATGCCAGCGTGAGCGCCGGCCAAATGCCCGGCCAACGAAGGCGCATCCGGCCGAGCGGCGCGCCCGAGGATTGCCGCGACGGCGCCGTGCTGATCGACAGACCACTCATCAAACCGCCGCTATGGGAAGCCGCGGCCCGGGCCGCCTGCGCTTCCCGAAACGCTGCCATGGCCGGCGCGGTTGGCCGCGCATGGTGGCCCGCATGGTGGCCCGCATGGTGGCCCTGTGCGCCTTGGCAGCGGCCCCGGCCTCAGCCCGTGCTCACTGACCGACGCCGTAGCGCGACAGCCAGTCCTGCTCGATCCGCACCATCCAGCTCGGATGCGGCTCGGGCAGTGCGGCGCCCATTTCTTCGGGGCTGAGCGTTGCGACGCCGAGATCCAGCGCCTCGAACCGCGCCCGCTCCTCGGCCGGCAATCCGGCCACATCCAGCACCGTCAGATCGCCCCAATGCGCCGGGTCCTGCTTGCGCGCCTGCGCCTCGGGGCCCATCAGGAAGTTTGCCAGCACCATCGCCCCGGCCGGTGCCGAGGCGTTGTAGGGGATCGCCACGAAATGGGTGTTGCCGATGGTGCCGCCCGCCAGCACGAAGCTCCGCACCGTATCCGGCAGTTCGAAATTGGCGATCGCCGAGGAGGCTTCGGAGGGGTAGAAGCTGAAGGCGATCTCGATCTCACCATCCGCGATCAGCTGCCTGAGCGCCGAGCCGTTCTGGGGATACGCCTCGCCCGCGCGCCAGAGATGCGGTGTCAGGTCGTCGAGATAGGCCCAAAGCGGCGCGACGATATCGTCATAGGCAGCCTCCTCGACCGGCGCCTGCAGGACGGACGGATCCTCGATCAGTGCATGCAGCGCCTGCTTCAGGAAGGTCGAGCCGGTGAAATCCGGCGGCTCGGGATAAGCGAAGCGGCCCGGATTGGCCTGCGCCCAGTCCAACAGTGCGGGGATCGAGGTCGGGGTCTCCGGCGTCACTGCGGTGTCGTAGTAGAAGGTCAGCTGCGCCATGCCCCAAGGCGCTTCCAGCCCGTCTGTCGGCACGGTGAAATCGTTGACGACCGTCGGCTTGCCCGCGACATCGACCAGCGGCCAGTTCGGCAGCGCCTCCGCCCACGGGCCGAACAGCAGGCCGTTCTCTTTCATCGCGGCGAAGTTCTCGCCGTTGATCCAGACCAGATCGACCGCGCCGCCGGCATCGGTGCCGGCGGTCTTCTCGGCGAGCACGCGGCTGACCGCCTCGGCCGTGTCGCTCAGCTTCACATGTTCGACGCTGACGCCGAAGCGGTCCTCGACCGTCTCGCCGGCCCAGGCGATATAGGCGTTGATGCGCGCGTCCCCGCCCCAGGCGTGCCAATAGACGGTCTGGCCCCTGGCTGCCTGCAGCACGCTGTCCCAGTCGGCCGGATCGGGGGCGTCGGCCTTGCCCGGCATGGCGGCGAGGGCGGCCAAGACCATGGCGATGGCGGTGCGGCGGATCATGCTCTGGGTCTCCTGTCCGGTGCTCTCTCTGGGCACGATGGCTGTCGCGGGGTCGGGCGGGCGGCCCCGTGGTGCGGCCGGCCCGCCGGTTCATTGGGTTCTGCGCCATCGCGCCTGGGTGGGCCGCAGCATGCAGGCAATGGCGCATCCTTCAATGCCGGAAGGGGCGTGGAACCCCCCAGTTTCACTTCGAGGTGATGGAAGGTGATGTCCGACCACGCCCGACGCTGCGGCACTGCGGTCTTCTTGGGCGGTGCTAGCGGCTCAGTACCTCGGCGCCGCCGGCCGCCGCGGCGCTTCCCTTCACCAGGACGTCGGCGCGCGCTCCACCGCCCGTCGGGGCGCCCTCGCCCTCGCCCTCGCCCCCAGTTCCGGCATCGTCGCGGGCGTCCTTGCGCAGGCGCGAGACCTTTCGCCAGCTTTTCCGGAATGCGGGGTCGCGGTCCGCGGGCTCGCCGAAGATCCGGAACTCGATCTGGGCGTTGATCTCGCCGCCGATCAGCACGATCAGCGCCGAGAGATACAGCCACATCAACAAGCCCACGATGGCCCCGAGCGAGCCATAGGTCTCGTTATAGGTGCCGAAGTTCCGCACGTAGTACGAAAACAGCGCCGATCCTGCGATCCAGAGCAGGATCGCGAACACCGCGCCGTGGCTCAGCCAGCGAAAGCGCGGTCGCGGCTCGGCCGGGCCGTAGCGATAGAGCAGGCCGATCGCCAGCACCAGCGCGCCCAGCAAGATCGGCCAGCGCGCGAAGCGGATCACATACTCCGTCACCAGCGACATGCCGACAGGCGACAGCGCCTCGACCGCGGCGATGACGCCTGGCAGCACAACGACCGAGGCCAGCGCCAGCACCGCCACGAGCAGCAGCAGGACGGTGAGCGCATAAGGCACGATCATGCCGACGATGATCCCGCGCTTCTCGGGCACCTTGAAGACGATGTTCAGCCCCCTGATCAGCGCGCCGACGCCCGCCCGCGCGGTCCAGAGCGTGATCAGCAAGCTGATGATCGATGCATAGCCGAGCTGCGTTCGCCCGGCCGCGGCGATGCCGCGCAGCTGGCTCTCCAGGATCGCATAGCCACCCGGCGGCGCGATCTCCTGCACCACCGCGAGCTGGCGCTCCAAGGTCTGGGGGTCGAGCAGGAAGCCGTAGAGCGCGACGAGCGCCGCGATCATCGGGAAGATGGCGAGGAAGGCGTAGAAGGCGACGCCGGCTGCGACCAGCGTCAACTCGTTCTCGCCCATTTCCGAGGCTGCGCCCTTCGCCACGGCCAGCCAGTCGCGGGTGGAGAAGTCGCGGGTGGAGAAGTCGCTGGTGCTGGCGGGCTGCGGCGGGGTCTTGGCGTCGGTCGGCGCGGCCTCGGTCCCGGCCGAGTGTACGGCGTCCGCGCCGGCGGTCGGTGCGGTCGGCGGCCGCGCGTCCTGTGCACCGACCGCCTCGCCGGGCGGCAGCGCGCTTGCGGGTCCGTCACCCGACTGCCCCGACGCGACACTCGACTTAGGCTGTTCGGTTTCCATGCCTTCTTGTCGCACGGACCGGTTGCCCGCGTCACTTCGCGAGCGGCATCAGCATGTGGAAATTCACGAGGCGTCCAAGGCTGCCGCGGCGCCCCGCCGACGCGGGTTCAGCGCAATTCTTCGGGGTGGGGCAGCTGGGCCGGATCGATGCCGAGGCGGGTCAGCGCCGCCTCCGCCTTCTCGGCGCGCAGTCGATTGCGGGCATTCTCGCGCAGCGTGCGCAGCAGGGTGCGTTCGAGCGAGGCGACCTTCGCCTCCGCCATGGCGAGTGCCGCGGCGGCGCTTCGGCCCTGGCCGCTCGCGCGCGGCCGGCCGGCCGCCGGTGTCGATGGCTGGGCGGCGCTGGTCGTGTGCGATCCGCGTCGAGCAAGGTCGAACGGTATAACAGCCACGATCACCCCCAACGTCGATATCCCCTATGCGCAACTATAGCGGGATATGCGGCCATATCGAGCATTGATGTCGCGTGACGTCGGGCCACTTGCCTGCCGACCGTAAAAAACTTCGGCCGTGTACGACCGCATGAGAAACCCGTGACCGACCGCCAGGCGCCGACGCTTCTCTGGCTCCGCCGCGACCTGCGGCTGGGCGACAATCCCGCCCTGCATGCTGCGCTGGCGACCGGCCGCCCGCTGGTCCCCGTCTTCGTGCTTGACGAAGTGATCGAGGATCTCTGGGGCATCGCCCCGAAATGGCGTCTCTCCAAAAGCCTTGCCGATCTGTCCCGCCGGCTCGCGGCGCAGGGCAGCAGGCTGATCCTGCGCCGGGGCACGGCCGTCGAGACGCTTCTCGCGCTGGTCGAGGAGACCGGCGCCAAGGGCGTCGTCTGGGGTCGGCAATACGATGCCCGCGCCATCGAGCGCGACAGCGCCGTCAAGGCGGCGCTCAAGGATCGCGGTATCGAGGCGCAGTCGGTCAATGCCTCGCTGATGTTCGAGCCCTGGACGGTCGAGACCGGCAGCGGCGCGTTCTACAAGGTCTACACGCCGTTCTGGAAAGCGGTGCGTGGCCGCGATCCGGGGACGCCGCTGGACGCGCCCACCGACCTCTCGCCACCCGAACACTGGCCCGCCAGCGAGGACCTTGTCGATTGGGGGCTGGAGCGGGCCATGGATCGCGGCGGCGCCATCGTGGAGGCGCATGCCAATATCGGTGAGGAGGCGGCGCTCGCCCGCCTCGACACCTTTCTCGACGACCGTCTGGCGACCTATGGCGGCGAGCGCGACCGCCCCGACATCGCCGGCACCTCGAACCTGTCCGAGAACTTCGCCACCGGCGAGGTGTCGCCGCGCCTCGCCTATTGGCGCGCGCTGAACCGGTTCGAGGGGCTGTCCGGCAAGGCCGCCGACAGCGCGCAGGTCTTCCTGCAGGAGATCGTGTGGCGCGAGTTCTCCTATCACCTGCTGTACCACACCCCCCATATCGTCGAGCGTAGCTGGCGCGAGGAATGGGACAGCTTTCCCTGGCGCGACGACAACGAGGATGCCGAGGCCTGGCGCCGCGGCATGACCGGCTATGAGATGGTCGATGCGGGTATGCGCGAGCTGTACGTCACCGGGCGCATGCACAACCGGATGCGGATGCTCACAGCCAGCCTCCTGACCAAGCACCTGATGACCCATTGGCGGATCGGCGAGGCGTGGTTCCGCGACTGCCTGATCGATTGGGACATCGCGTCGAACAGCATGGGATGGCAATGGGCCGCCGGCTCGGGACCCGACGCAACGCCGTATTTCCGCGTTTTCAATCCGCTAACGCAGGCAGATAAGTTCGACAAAAATGCAAACTATCGAAACCGCTTCCTTGCCGAGGGGCGAACCACCCCACATCAAGACGCGCTCGCCTTCTACGAGGCGGCGCCGCGGTCATGGCGGCTCGACCGCGCCGCGCCCTATCCGCAGCCGATCATCGGCCACAAGGAAGGGCGCGAGCGGGCGCTGGCCGCATATCAGAACCGGCGTGGCTGAGCCCCGCCATCGAACGGTGCCCTCTCGCCCGCCATGAGCGGGCTGGGCGCGGCGAGAGACGGAAGACGAGGGGAAGACTACCCATGAAGATCGCCATCGTCGGTGCGGGCATCAGCGGCCTCGGCGCCGCGCTCGCGCTGGCCGAGGACCACGATGTCAGGCTTTTCGAGGCCGAGACCCGCGTCGGGGGCCATGCCTGCACCGTCGAGGTCGCCTATCCGGACGGCCGGCAGCCGGTCGATATCGGCTTCATCGTGTTCAACGAACGCAACTACCCCAATCTATGTGCCTTGTTCGACCATCTCGACGTGCCCTCCATCTGGTCGGACATGTCCTTCGGCTTTTCGCTGAACGGCGGCGCGCACGAATACGCCTGCGACAGCCTGGACAAGCTGTTCGCGCAGCGCTGGCGGGCGCTAGACCCGCGGCACATTGCTGGCCTGCGCGAGATCCGGCGGTTTCAGAAGACCGCACCCGGGGCGCTTGAGGCCGGCCGGCTGAACGGCCTCAGCCTTGGCGAGTGGCTGGGCGTCGAGGGCTATTCCGACTGGTTCCGCGACCGTTTCCTGCTGCCGATGGGCGGGGCGATCTGGTCGACCTCCACGCGGGCGATGCTCGCCTTTCCGGCCAGCAATTTCGTGCGTTTCTTCGTGAACCACGACCTGATGACCGGCCTCGACCCCGCGCAGCGCTGGCGCACGGTGGCGGGCGGCTCGATCCAGTATGTGCGCCGCGTCGAACAGGGCCTCGGCGCGCGCATCGTCACCGGCAGGCGGGTCGTCGCCGTCTCGGGCGGGGTTACGGGCGATCTGGGCGTCGGCGCCGGCCGGGCGTCGGCGATCCGCTTCGCCGACGGCGCGACCGAACACTTCGACGCGGTCGTGATGGCCTGCCACGCGCCGCAGGCGCTGGCGCTGATCCGCGCGGGCGGTGTGCCCGATCCGGCGCAGGCCGACGTTCTCGCGCGCTTGCGCACCTCGCAGAACCGCGCCGTGCTGCACGGCGATGCCGCGCTGATGCCCCGGCGCCGGAAGGTATGGTCGTCGTGGAACTTCCTGTCCGAGGGGGCCCATGCCGATGCGCGCCGACCGGCGCAGGTCAGCTATTGGATGAACCGGCTGCAGCGCATCCGCGATGATCGGTTGCTGGTCGTCAGCCTGAACCCGACGATCGAGCCCGATCCCGCCCTGGTCCACGCCGATGTGAGCTGGGCGCATCCGCTCTATGACGAGGCCGCATTCGAGGCGCAGCGCCTCATGGACGGCGTGCAGGGCCGCGGCGGCCTTTGGTATGCTGGCGCATGGCTCGGCTACGGCTTCCACGAGGACGGCTTGCGCGCCGGGCTCCGCGTGGCCGAGGCGCTTGGTGCCCGGCCCGTCTGGGCCCGCGACACCGGCCAGCCGCTGGTGCCACCACTGACGGCGGCTGCGGAGTAGTCATGGCAGACGGCGCCCCTGCCATCGCTGCGGACCGACACGGCGGCCGGGATGCGGGCGCCCCAGGCGCCAGGGCAGGCCCCGGGGCAGGCGCCAGGGCGTCGAACGGGGCAGGCGCCAGGGCAGGCGCCGGGGCAGGCGCCGGGGCGTCGAACGGGCAGGCCGAGACGGCGGGGCAGGGGACCGCCGCCGCGCCTGGCGACAACGTCATCACGCAATGCCTCTATCGCGGCCATGTCATGCATATGCGGCTGCGCCCGTTCGAGCATCGCTTCCGCTACCGGGTGTTCTCGCTGCTGCTGGATGTCGACCGCCTCGAGGAGACGTGCCGCGGCCTCAGCCTGCTGGCGCTGGACCGCTTCGCCGTGCTCGCCTTCCACCGCTGCGACCACGGCCCGCGCGACGGCAGCGATCTTCGCCCCTGGGTCGAGGCGCAGCTTGCCGCTGCGGGACTGCCCGCGCGTCCGGCGCGGATCTGGCTGCTGAGCTTCCCGCGCCTGTTCGGCTATGTCTTCAATCCGCTCTCGGTCTATTGGTGCGTCGACGGGCGCGATCGGGTCTATGCCGTGGTCTACGAGGTCAAGAACACCTTCGGCGACCAGCACCCCTATGTCCTGCCGATCGACGCCGACGACCCGACGCCCGCGCGCCACGGCACCGCGAAGGCCTTCTTCGTCTCGCCCTTCCTGGACATGGGGCAACGGTATCGGTTCACGCTGGCCCGGCCCGGGCGGCGGCCCGCCATCCGTATCCGGCAGGGCCATGCCGGCGACGGGCCCGAGGGCGACTGGCTGATCGCCACGCAGAACGGCACCCGCCGACCGCTCAGCGATCGCGCCCTTCTGGCCGCCTTCGCCAGCCATCCGCTGATGACGCTGAAGGTGTTCGCGGCCATTCACTGGCAGGCGCTGCGCCTCTGGCTGAAGGGCGCCACCTTCCACCCCTATCGCGGCGCCTATCCCACCGATCCACGGGCGATCGGCCGGGTCCCTGGCCGTCCCGCGGCCGACAGTCCGGCCGAACGAACCCCGGGATTGCCTTCGCAGGCGCCGCATCTGTAGCCTCGTTCCCGCCCCCGCCGCCAAGGTATGACGTGCCATGACGACCGCGCCCCGAGCCACGCCCCAAGCCAAGCTACGAGCCACGCCCCGCGCCACCGCCAGAGACGAGCCCCAGCGCGCTCGAGAACCGGCGACGGCAGCGCCAAGCCATGCCACCGAGACGCCAGCCCGGTCGAGGCGCCGGACCAACGGCCATGGCGAGACGCCGCGTTGGTTCGAGACCTTCTACGGCGTCCTCAAGCGCATCGAGGCCGGGCGGATCGAGATCGTGCTGCCGGATGGGCGCGAGTTCGCGGCCGAGGGGCGTCACGCTGGCCCGACCGGCCGCATCCTGGTCTATGATGACGACTTCTTCTCGCGCATGGCGCGCGAGGGCGAGAACGGCTTTTGCGAGATGTATATCGAGGGTGGTTGGGATACCCCCGATCTGCAGTCGCTGTTCGACGTGATCCTGATGAACAACGACACCGTCGGACGGGGCTTTCCCGGCCAGGCCCTGGTGCGGATCTACGAGCGCTTCCGCCACTGGCTGCGCGCCAACACGCGGTCGGGCGCACGCAAGAACATCAGCTTTCACTACGATCTCGGCAACGCGTTCTATGCCGAGTGGCTGGACGCCTCGATGACCTACTCCTCGGCGCTGTTCTCGGCCCAGGGGGAGGAGCTTGAGCAGGCGCAGGCCAACAAATACGCGGCGATCTGCGACCGGCTGGAGCTGAAGCCCGGACAGCGCGTGCTGGAGATCGGCTGCGGTTGGGGCGGCTTCGCGGAATACGCGATCCGCGAGCGGGGCGTCCATGTCACCGGCCTGACGCTCTCGCGCGAGCAACTCGCCTATGCCCGCGAGCGGCTGGAGCGTGCGGGCCTGGCTGAGCGGGCGGAACTGGTGCTCCGCGACTATCGCGACGAGCGCGGGCGCTATGACGCCATCGCGTCGATCGAGATGTTCGAGGCGGTCGGCGAGCGCTATTGGCCGGTCTATTTCGCCGCCGTGCGCGACCGGCTGAACCCGGGCGGCCGGGCGGCGCTGCAGGTCATCACCATCGCCGACCGGCTGTTTACGAGTTATCGCAAGGGCACCGATTTCATCCAGAAGTTCGTGTTTCCGGGCGGCATGCTGCCCTCGCCCTCGGCACTTCAGAGCGAGATCGACCGCGCCGGTCTCAGCCTCGTCGGATCGACCGAATTCGGAGAGAGCTATTCACGCACGCTCCGCGCCTGGAGAGAGCGTTTCAACGCCCGATGGGAGGCGATCAGCGGCCTCGGTTTCGACGATCGCTTCCATCGTTTATGGAACCTTTACCTCGCTACTTGTGGGGCTTGCTTTCACGCCGGTACCACGGACGTCACACAAGTGACGCTTACGAAGACCACGTAGAGGCGATGCCTTGACGGTGCGCCAATGTCGGCTCATGCAACCAAGACGAGCCGCTCGGGGGCACGCTAGCGCATATGCTGACCTTCAGATTCATCTGTGCCGTGCTTATGGCATGGGCCGTGAATTGGGTCATGTCGCGCCCCGAGGCAGCACCGCTTATCGCGGAACTTCCCGTGATGGAAATCATCGGGCCTGTTGCGGCCGGCGCGGTCGGCTTTGTTAATCTTGCCAGTCGTCAGGGATGGGGCGTCGTCGTCGCTGTCGCCAACGGCGTCTGGGCGGGTCTTTTGTCGATCGTCGTCTCGGGCGTCCTCTACATGCTCTGGTCGGTCGGCGGTGCCACGGCATCGGGCGTTGTCAACGACTTCTCCACCTTTATGCGCCTCACATCGAGCGAAGTGGCCCCATTGTTCGAGCTTGTGATCAACGTGCCGCTGATCATCCTGACGATCACGGCGACCTCGGTGCTGGGCGTCTTGTCCGAACTGCTGCACTGGGCGCTGGTCCGCATTCGCCGCAACCGCGACCCCGCGCTGGACGGCTTCGACTGAGGCGGCCGCGGGCAGAGGCGCCGTCTGCGCTTTGACCGGATCATCGCCTGGCGACGCGGCAGCGTCGTGTGCCGTCTCGGCGTGCGGTCTCTAGATGGGTTGCGTCTGGGCGGGTCGCGTCTGGGCGGGTCGCGTCTGGGCGGGTCGCGTCTGGGCGAGTTGCGTCTGGGCGAGTTGCGTCTGGGCGAGTTGCGTCTGGGCGGGTTGCCTCTGAACGAGCGGCGTCTGGGCGCGCTTGAAACCTCGGCGGCCACGGTCACGTAACCGCTCGAACGATGCCGCGACCGACCCGCCTTCGGAGGCCCGATGCCCGTCACTCTGCTGGCTGCCTATGCTGCGCCTGCGCTCGTGCTGGCGGCGCTGTACCTGCCGCTCTTCACCTATGTGACGCCCTTCTATGCCGAGGAGCGTGGTGTTTCGCTGGCTGCCATCGGCACGGCCTGGATCCTGATCCGGCTGTTCGATGCGGTCTCAGATCCGGTGATCGGCTGGCTGTCCGACCGCACGCCCGGCAGGCTGGGGCGCAGGCGGCTCTGGATCGCCGCTGCGGTGCCGGTGATCGCGGTCTCGACCTGGATGGCCTTTGTGCCGCCGGAGGACGCCGGCATCGGCCATGCCGCCTTCTGGCTGTTTATGGTCACCCTCGGCTGGTCGATGGCGCAGACGCCGTTCTATGCCTGGGGTGCCGAGATCGCGCCCGGCTATCGGGAGCGCCTGGCCGTGACGTCCTGGCGCGAGGCGATGGTCCTGATCGGCACGATCGCCTCGACCATCCTCTATGTCGCGGGCGGCGAGGGCGGCGAGGGGCTGACGGCCGTGGCGCTGTTCGTGGCCGTGGCGCTGCCCGTCGTCGTCGGCCTGTCGCTCTGGCGGGTGCCCGATCCCGAGCAACCCGCCGGCGTGGCCCAGCCGGCCGGTCTGACCGTCGGAGAGGGTTGGCG
>JBCCSW010000102.1:0-11703 GCA_039199465.1 Pseudomonadota bacterium | reverse complement strand
TCGAGGAGGTGCGCCGCCGCGCCGACGGCATGGCGCTGATGCAGGCCGCGCCCATTCCGCTGATGGAGACGCTTGCCGGGCTCGTGATCGCGGCGGTCATCCTCTATGCGGGGGCCGAGGTCGTGGGCGGGCGGCAGGATCCCGGCGCCTTCTTCTCGTTCCTGACGGCGCTGCTGCTGGCCTATGACCCGGCGCGGCGGGTGGCGCAGCTTACGGTCAGGCTGCGTACCTATATGGTCGGGGTGGAGCTGATGTATCAGCTGCTCGACCGTCAGCCGCGCATGGTCGAGACGCCCGGCGCGGCGGCGCTGGCGGTCACCGGCGGCGAGGTGCGTCTGGACGGCGTGTCGTTCGACTACGCCCCGCCCGAGGCGCGGATACCGCCCGAGCCCAAGCGCCGGAAAAAGAAGAAGCGCGATCCGGCGCTGGCGATGGTCGACGATCTGCCGTTCGGCGCAGAGAGCGAGGGCGCCGATGCGCCAGAGCCATCCCCTGAGCCTGCGCCATCCCCTGGACCATCCTCTGCACTATCCCCTGGGCCATCCCCTGGGCCATCCCCTGGGCCATCCCCTGGACCATCCTCTGGGCCCCGGCCCGAGCGCGCGTCTGAGGACACGCTTCGGCATGTGCCGGGGGCGGCGTTGGACGGGATCACGCTGACGGCGGCGGCGGGCAAGGTGACGGCGCTGGTCGGCCCCTCGGGCGCGGGCAAGTCCACCGTGTTCTCGCTGATCGAGCGGTTCTACGACCCGCGCTTGGGCAGGGTGTCGATCGACGGGCAGGACATCGCCGACGTGACCATGGCCTCGCTGCGCGCAGCGCTCGGCCATGTCGGACAGGAGGCCTTCCTGTTCGACGGCACGGTGGCTGAGAATATCCGCCTCGGTCGGCGCGAGGCGAGCGATGCCGAGGTGCGCGCCGCCGCCGAGGCGGCCAATGCGCATGACTTCATCACGGCGTTGCCTGAGGGGTATCGCACCGAGCTTGGCGAGAACGGTGCGCGGCTGTCGGGCGGGCAGCGCCAGCGCCTGGCCATTGCGCGGGCGATGCTGCGCGGCGCGCCGATCCTGCTGTTGGACGAGCCGACCTCGGCGCTGGATGCGGAGACCGAGGCCCGTGTGGCCGAGGCGCTGGGCCGGTTGATGCAGGGGCGCACGACGCTGGTGATCGCGCATCGCCTGGCGACGATCCGGGGCGCCGACATGATCCATGTGATGGACGGCGGTCGGATCGTGCAGTCGGGCACGCATGAGGCGTTGATCGCCGAGGGCGGGCTCTATGCGCGGTTGCACGCGCTGCAGTTCGGGGCGGGCCGGTCCGCGGCATCGTGAGCGGTGGGATGGAACGCCGGTCGCCGGGTCGAGACGGGTTGGGGTGAGCCCCAGCCGCCGGGCCGCGAGGGGCGGGGTTAAGCGCAGCCGTCGGCTGGCCCCGAGTGGGGTGGGAGCCCACCCGTTCGTTCGGTCGCGCGCGGGTCAGGCGGCGGGGCGAAGGCCGAGGAGCTCGCGGGCCTGGACCACGGTCGCGACGGGGCGTCCGGCCTCGCGGATGACGGCGGCGGCGCGCTCGACCAGGGCGGCGTTCGAGGGGGCGAGCGTCTCGCGGTCGAGGCGGACATTGTCCTCAAGCCCGGTGCGCAGATGCCCGCCGGCCGCGGCACACCAGCGGTTCACCTCGATCTGGTGGCGCGCGATGCCGGCGCCGCACCATTCGCAGTCGGGCAGAAGCCGGGCCATGGTGGCCACGTAGAAGTCGAACACCGCGCGGTCGGCCGGCATGGCGTTCTTCACGCCCATGACGAACTGCACATAAGGCCTCGGCGCGAGCCGGCCGTCGCCGACCATCGTGGCGGTCTGGAACAGGTGGGAGAGGTCGAAGGCCTCGACCTCGGGCTTGACGGCGTGCTCGCGCATCAGGCCGGCCAGCCAGTCGACCAGATCGGGCGGGTTCTCGTAGACGCGGGTCGGAAAGTTGTTCGAGCCGACGGTCAGCGAGGCCATGTCGGGGCCGAGCGGCAGCATGCCGCCGCGCGCGGCGCCTGCGCCCGACCGCCCGCCGGTCGAGAACTGGACGATCATGCCGGGGCAGGCCTCCTCGATCCCGGCCTTGAGCTCGGCGAAGCGGGCCGTGTCGGAGCTGGGTTTGCCCTCGCCGTCGCGGACATGACAGTGGGCGATGGCAGCGCCGGCCTCGAAGGCGTCGCGGGTCGAGGCGACCTGTTCGGCGACGGTGATCGGAACGGCGGGGTTGTCGGCCTTGGTGGGGACCGAGCCGGTGATCGCGACGCAGATGATGCAGGGCTTGGTCATGCGGCATCTCCGATCGCACCGACGCGCGGCACCCGCGCGCCGCGCCGCGACCCTGCGCCCGGATGCCGGACGGTGCAAGCGGCGCTGGCCGGTTCAGCCGCCGCGCGGGCGGTCCTGCATCAGTGCGGCCCGGCGACGGTTGAGGGCGAGCGCGGCGGCACAGCCGCGCCCCTCGGCGGTCAGCGCGAGGAGCGGTAGGAACTGCTCGACCTGCGGGGACACGATGCTGTCGTAGAACGCCGGGAAGCCCGACCAGATGTCGGAGGGGACGGCATAGCCCTGGCGCGCGGCCTCGCCGGTCTCGCGGAACTCGACGAAGAGGCCCGGGATCTTGCGTGGATAGGCCGGGTCGGCGAATTGGCCGATCAGATCGGCGGCGCGGAGCATCCGGCCCTCGGGCCCTGCCTCGTCGCGCGCCGGCGGCGGGAAGCGCGTCGCCTCGACCGCGGCGATCAGGCGCTCGCCGTCCAGATAGGGCACGCCGGCCAGGCGCTGGCGGATCACGATGACGGCCCGGTCGACATGCCAGGCGGCCAGCGCCGCGTCGGTCGCATTGGCCGAGAGGCGGCGCGTCTTGCCGTCCCCGGTGGTGATCGCCCGGCCCGGCCGGTCGCCCGAGACGATGCCGTGCAGATAGCCGATATCGTGCAGCGCTGCGGCGGCGATCAGATGCAGCCAGTCGCCCGCGCTCACCGCCGCGCCCGCGGTTTTGCGACCGAGCAGCAGCAGCCGGGCCACGTCGCAGACGGCGATGCTGTGATCGATGTCGTGATAGGGCGCGTCGCTCTGCGCTATCCGGCCGAGGGCCCAGGCAACGAGACTGCGCAGGAGCCGCACCTCGGCCGGCGTGGCATCGGCACAGGCCGCCATGAACGCGCTCGCGTGGAGGCGACCTGCCTCGGCCGCGACAATCCGCCCAGGGTTCAGCATGCGTCCCCGCACCGACGCATCGCTGTCGCACTACGATCGCGCGAAAAAATCATGTCACCCCGAAAGCACGTAATGGCATAGGAAGCGCTTCGCTCCGCGGACGCAAGCACCTGGGCTATCATGGCGCGGTGCACGGGCCTTCCCTGTGTCGCGTTCGGACACATCTGGCGAAGGAGAAACGGGAGGACGGGCGTGTCCTGGTCGACGAAGATCCTGCAGCTTGGCGACACCGCGCTGCGCGTTCACATGACGTTTTTCCTGCTGCTGGCCTGGATCGCCTTCACGCGCTATCAGGCCGGCGGGCTGGATGCGGCGCTGGACGGCGTGGTCTTCGTGCTGCTGGTCTTCACCTGCGTGATCCTGCACGAGCTGGGCCATGTGATCGCGGCCCAGCTCTATGGCATTCGCACGCCCGATATCACGGTGCTGCCGATCGGCGGTCTGGCGCGGCTGGAGCGGATGCCGGACAAGCCGGCGCAGGAGCTGGTGGTGGCGATCGCCGGGCCGTTGGTGAATGTCGCCATCGCGCTGGTGCTGTTCGGGCTGATGGGCGCGCGGCTGGAGATCGAGACGATCGCGGATTTCCAGCAGGCGTCGCTGTCGCTGACGGCGCAGATCGCGGCCGTGAACGTCATGCTTGTCGTGTTCAATCTGATCCCGGCCTTCCCGCTTGACGGCGGGCGGATCTTCAGGGCGCTGCTGGGCTTTTTCATGCGGCGCGACCGGGCGACGACCATCGCGGCCAGGATCGGGCAGGTCACCGCGGTGGTGTTCGCGCTGGCCGGGCTGTTCCTGAACCCGTTCCTGGTGCTGATCGCCGTCTTCATGTTCTTCGCGGCCGAGGCCGAGGCGACCCACGAGACGATGCGCGCCGAGAGCTCGGGCCATGTGGCGCATGACGCGATGATCTCGCGTTTCGAGAGCCTGGGCCCGGCCGCGACGGCCGAGGATGCGGGGCGGCTGCTGATCTTGACCACGCAGCAGGAGTTCCCGGTGATCCAGGCCGACGGCCGGCTGGCGGGCATGGTGACGCGCAAGGCGCTGATCGACGCCATGGGCCGCAGCGGGCCGGGGACGCGGGTGACGACCTTCATGACCGACCGCGTGCCGGAAGTGGCCCCCGAGACGCCGCTGGAGCAGGTGATGATGCGGATCTACGAGCACCCGGCGCGGGCCGCCGCGGTGATCGGGCGCGACGGTCGCCTGGCGGGCTATGTCAGCGCCGAGAACGCCAGCGAGCTGTTCATGCTGGAGCGTGCGCGCCGGCGCCGGAGCTGAGCCGGCGCTGAGCTGGGGCCGAGCCCAAGCCAAAAGCCCGGGGCGCGCCGGGCGGTGGGCCATAGGCAAAGGGGCGGCAGTGTCGTGGCGCAGGGTCCGCGCTGGGGCCGGCCGGGCCTGGCGTGGCGTGGCGTGGCCCCGGCGCGGGGCCGGGCTCAGGCCAGATCGCGCGGCGCTGTCTCCTCCCAGCGGCGGCGGAATACCTCGACCCCGTCATCGGTCGCGACGAGCTCGACCTCGACGCGGAAGCCGTCCGGGACCGGCGTCATCACGCTTCGGGTGACGATGCGGACGTCGTAATCGGCCGCCCCGTGCCCGTCGCGGTGAAAGCGCCAGTCCTGTTCGACGCGGCCCTCCAGCGCGGCCGGGTCGTCGCCGATGGCGGTAAAGCGCTCGCGCACCTGGCGGGCGACGGCGCCGCCATGCTCCTCGAAGCGCTCATGCGGGTGGTCGTCGACGATGTCGACGCGGGTCTCGCCGCTGGCCTGGTCGTGGGTCACGGTCCAGCCCGGCGGCGCATCGGCGAGCGTCGTGACCGGCGGCGGGGGCGCCATGCGGGCGGGGCCCGGCAGGGGCGTCGCCTGGGCGCTGGTCGGCGCGTCGCCGCCGTGGTGGCCGCCGTGGTGGCCGCTATCGTCGGCATCATGGGGGCGGACGGGCAGGATCAGGCGTGCCGAGGCGGGCCATAGGGTCAGGGTGACGGGCTCGGGCGCGGGCCAGATCATCGGCCAATAGGTGGTCGACAGCGCCAGGCGGATCCGGTTGCCGGGCGCGAAGCGCTGCGCGATGTCGTTCAGCGCGACGCTCACGCGGGTCCGCCTGCCCGGCTCGAGCGGCTGCGGCGCGTCATGCCCCTCGCGATGGGTGAGGTTCAGCGCGCCATAGGTGACCCGGGCCGAGCTGCCATTGGCGTCGCCACCGGCACCGCCATCGAGGAGGCAGAGGCGCGCGATCAGCTGGGCGACGGGCCGGTCGGCGGCGATGTCGATCTCGAGGCGCGGCTGGCCAAGCACCTCGATCGCCTCGCTCAGCGGCGGGCTGTCGAAGCTGAGGCTGTAGGCGTCGTCGGCGCGCTGGTCGCGGGGCAGATCGGTGATCTCGTTGTAGACGCACCATTTGCCGCCGTTCAGCCCTGCCGCGAGCGCCGAGCGATGGGTCAGCGGGACATCCGCCGGCGGCGACAGCCGCGGCTCCAGCGCCAGGGTGCAGGGCGCTAGGGTCAAGACGCGGGGCGCGATGCGGGGGGACGGCCACGCGGCCTCGCCGACCCAGCGCCCGGGGGCGGCGTTGTCGCCGGGCGGCGACGGGTCGAGCATCCAGGCCTGCAGCATCGGCGCATGCTCGACATCGTTGGGCGTGCCCTTCAGCCAGCGTTCCCACCAGCGAAGCGCCTCGCCGAGATAGTCGATCTCGGGACCCGGGCCCGGCAGATGGGGGAAGCGGTGGCCCCAGGAGCCGACGATGCCCCGGCGCGGCACGTCGAGGCCCGCGAGCAGGCGGAAGACCGCGTTCGAATAGCCGTCGCGCCAGCCGCCGACCGCCATGACGGGTACCTGGATGGCCGAGAAATCCTCGCAGACCGAGCCGTGGCGCCAATAGCCGTCGCGCCGCTGATGCGCCAGCCAGGTCAAGAGCCAGGGGTGGCTGGCCTCGAGGCGCTTCAGCCAGGTCTCGCGCCAGGCCGGGCCGACGACCGCGGGATCGGGCGGGCAGGCGTTGAAGCTGAGCATGTTGGACGCCCAGGACAGGTTATCGGTGAGCTGGCAGCCGCCCATGTAGTGGATGTCGTCGGCATAGCGGTCGTCGGTGGAGCAGGCCGTGATGATCGCGGCCAGCGCGGGCGGCCCGAGCGCTGCGACCTGCAGCGCGTTGAACCCGCCCCAGGAGATCCCCTGCATCCCGACCTTGCCGCTGCACCAGGGCTGTGCCGCGATCCAGGCGATGACGTCGCAGGCATCGGCGAGCTCCTGCGGGCTATACTCGTCCTCGATCACGCCGTCGCTGTCGCCGGTGCCGCGCATATCGACGCGCACGCCCGCTAGGCCATGGGCGGCGAAATGCGCATGCATGCCCTGGTCGCGCACCGCTTTGATGTCGCGGCGGCGATAGGGCAGGAACTCGAACACCGCAGAGACGGGCGTGCGTTCGGCCGAGGCGGGCAGCCAGATCGTGGCGGCCAGACGCGTGCCGTCGGCGAGCGAAATCCAGACCGTGTCGTGTTTCACGACACCGGTTTGGGTGTCCTGGCCGGGGGCCGTCGGGGCCTGTTGCAGGGCGTCGTCGCTCACCTGTCCATCGACCAGATCAAAGTGACAATGGTCAACCATGACGCGGAAATGCGGGCCATAGATTGCGGCATTCTGTGCCCCCTATCGGGCCACATTAACAAAGTGTGACGACCGTCACAGTGCGTGTCGCGAACCCGTTCTTAATGGCTGAACAGTGTGCGCGGCATGCGAGGGTTTTTGAGGGCAACGCGAAATGAAGGCTTGGAGAAGAACCACTGGAGGTCGGCATCTCGGCGTGGCTCGGACGGGACGAAAAGACGAGATCAGGCGGCGCATTCGCCTCAAGATCCTGCTGTCGGATATCGCGCCGGGCACCGTCATCGATGAGGAAGCGCTGGCGGACGAGTTCGGCGTGTCGCGCACGCCGATCCGGGAGATCTGCGCCCATCTCGTAGCCGAAGGATCGGCCGAGTATCATCGCGGCCGCGGTGCCTGTTCGCCGCCGGTGACGGCCGAGGGGGTCGAGGCGGTGTTCGAGGCTGCGGCGACGGCCTATCCCGCGCTCTTCAGCCTGGTCGTCGCCCGGGTCGATGCCTTCGACCTGACGCGCCTGCGCTCGCTGGTGCAGGCGCTGGTCGCCCTGACGGACAGTGGTCCCATCGAGCTGAAGGCGGGGCGCTACCTGGATTTCATGGAGGCCTGCGCCGATACCGCGCAGAACGAGATCCTGGCGCGCGGTACGCGTCAGCTGATCCGCGAGGAGTGCAGGATCGCGATCGCCGTGCCGCAATTGCAGGCGGCACCGGACCATCCGGGCCATCCGCTCAACGTGCTGATCGGCTTCTGCGGGCCGCTGCTTGCGGCGCTGGAGCGGCGGGATTTGGACGGTGTCTTGACGGTGCTGGACGATCGCCTGCGGCGCAGCAAAACGCACCACGACAGGCTGCTGCAGGACGTGCCGCGGGCGGATGAAATCTGATCTGCCGGACTTCGGTCCGGCGTCCATTCTTCGTCCGAAAACCCACGACAAACCCATGAAAATGCAGGTCTTAGCGAACTGAATACTGCTTAACCGACAGTGCTGCGACGCACATACATGCCGTGGTTGTAGAGGCTGCATGCGGCCTTGCGGCAACATCTTTGTTTTCCTGAGCGCTGTTTAGAAGAAACTTCCGAAAGCATTTGCCTCGGACAGGGCGGAATTTTACCCCTCGCAGGACTGTGCCCGCCTGTCAGGAGTCCGTGCCTATGTCGAAGAGCAGTATTTGGCGTCTTGGCCGTCGCGGCCGTCGCGTTCTGCGGACCAACTGGACGGTTACCTCGGTGCCGCCACGGACACGGCGCGGGATGGTGCTGGGTGCCTCGGGTGCTGCGCTGGCGATGGCGCTGGTCTTCACGCCGATGCCCGCGTTCTCGCAGGCCTGCGGTGCGCCGGCGGGTAGCCCGCCCTCGGTTTCCTGCAGCCCTGCCGACAACGTGTTCCCGGACGGCATCGTCTACACGGTGGACGACTTGACGGTGGTGCTGGAGGACGGCGTCACGGTCGTCACCGATCCGGGCGTGCTGTCGGGCGTCGAACTGCGCGAGGCGAGCGACGGCTACATTTATGTGCTGTCGGACAACCAGGCCGACACGATCACGGTGCAGGCCGACGGTGGCACGGGCGTCTATCTGGAGGCGTCGGACGGTATAACCGCCATCCTGCCCGAGATCTATGTGACCGGCGCGGGAGCGACCGGCATCATCGCGATCGGCGACGACGACGGCGACATCGATATCGACTTCGCCGGGGTGACGGCCAACGGCGCGGGCAGCGACGGCGTCTATGTCGTCGGCGAGGACGGCGACATCCGGGTCACGGGCGACAGCGTGGTCGCCGACGACGTGGGCGCTTTCGTTTACAGCGAGGACGGCGGCGACGTCTATGTGGACGTCGATGACGTGACCAGCGGTGATCGCAACATCGACGCGTCGTCGGACGGCGGGCGCGTCTCGGCGTCGAGCGACACCGGCTCGATCTATGTCGAGGTGACCGATGTCGAGACCGACGGCATCGGCGAGGCGGGTGCCAGCGCGCGCAGCTTCTCGGGCAACGCCTATGTGCTGCAGGGGGACGCGGGCGACGACATCGAGACGTCCGGCAACTATGCGAACGCCGCCGAGGCGTCGTCCTTCACCGGCGCCGCAGCCGCAAATGTCTCGAATGTCGCCACCGAAGGGCGCTATAGCGACGGCGTGTCGGTGCTGGGCGGGGCGGGCGCTACGGTCACGGTCACGGGCGATGTCTATACCTCGGGCTATGCCTCGCGCGGTGTGCGTGCGGGCTCGGGCAGCGGGGCGGTCGACGTCACCGTCGACACCGTCACGACGACGGGCGAGCGCGGCACCGGGATCGAGGTGACGAGCGACGCGGCCGGCACCGCGGGCGCGATCACCGTCGTCGCCGGCGACGCCGTCGTCACGGAGGGTCCCGACGCAGACGGCGTCTATGCGGTCGCGACCGGCGGCCTGATCTCGCTGGATGTGCAGGACGTGACGGTATCGGGCGCAGGCTCGAACGCGATCTATGCCCGGGCCAGTTCCGAGACCGGCGCGATCGTCTCGCCCGGCAACTTCGACTACAACAACTATATCACGATCGTCGCCGGCGACGTTACCGCAAGCAACGGCGGCGGCACGGCAGGCGACGGCATCGATGCGCTCGCCTATGGCGGCGCGGTCGACATCACCGTGGGCGACGTCACCGCCGACGAGGACGGGATCGTCGCGATCTCGGACGCGACCCGGAACGGCGTCTACCAGACCGCATCGGGCGGGGTGACGGTCTCGGCCGGCGCGGTCACTGCGGGTGCTGCGGGCATCGTCACCCAGGCCTATTCGGACATCGGCTATTACGGCGGCGACCTGTCGGTCGGGGCCGAGAGCGTGGATGCCGGCACGGGCGACGCGGTCAGCGCGCTCAGCAGCAACAGCGACGTAGACGTGACGATCGACGAGACCGTGTCCTCGACCGGGGGTCGGGGCGTCTATGCGGTGACGGGCATCGGCGCGGGGCCGACCGAGACGACGGGCAATGTCTCGGTCCAGGTGCTGAACGACGAGGGCGAGGCCGTCGCGGTCACCAGTGCGGGCGACGGCGTGACCGCGATCACGACCGGCTATGACCCGGGCTTCAGCAATGTGCTGGTCGAGGGCGATGTCGATGCCGGCGGCGCGGGCGTCACGGCGATCGCCGGCGACGGGGCCAGCGACGACAGCGGCACGGCGACGGCACGCGTCTACGGCGCGGTGACCGCGGGCACCGGCGATGGCGTCTATGTCTACAGCCGCTACGACGACGCCTATGCCTATGTCAGCGGCGATGTGTCCTCGACCGACGGGTCGGGCGTGGTCGTCGGGTCCTATCTGGGCTCGGCCAGCGCCTATATCGGCGGCGATGTAGACGGCGCTGGCTATGGCATCGACGCGACGGCCGGTGGCAGCGGCTCGGTCTATGTCGAGGCGGGCAACGTTACCTCGCGCAGCACCACGGGCCAGGCGGCGGTCGAGGCGACCGCCTATGGCGCGGGCGATGTGAGCGTCGATGTGGGCGACGTGATCGCGGCGAGCGGCAACGGCGTCTATGCGGCCGCCAATCTCGGGGCCGAACCCGTGGATGGCGGCTATGTCACCGTCGAGGCCGGCAGCGTCGATGCCGGCGGCTACGGTGTCGTTGCGCTGAGCCAGGGCACGACCGGCGGCGACGTGACGGTGAGAACCGACGGCGCGGTCGTGGCCGAAGACGACGGCATCATCGCGCTGAGCTTCGCCGGCGACGACAATGCTGGCGGCACGGTGCTGGTCTATGCCTATGGCGACGTGACCTCGACCAACGAGGATGGCATCGAGGCCTATACCGCCGGTGGGGATATCGGCATCTACGCCGATGGCACCACCACGGGCGGCGATGACGGCATCTACGCGTTTTCGGGCGAGGACGACGGCACCGGCTCGGGCACGGTGATCGTCGTCGCCGGTCCGACGACCGAGGGCACCGGTGACGACGGCATCGAGGCCTATGGCAGCGGCTATGTCTCGGTCACCGCGGGCGCGGTGATCGGCGCGGACGGCGACGGCGTCTATGCCCGCTCGCGCTTTGACAACGTCAATATCGACATCGCGAGCGCGAGCGGCGGCGACGACGGCATCCAGGGCGTCGCCTATTATGGCGACGTCACCGTCATGACGACGGGTAATGTCGATGGCTACGGCTCGAACGGCATCGAGGTCGACGCTGGCTACAACGTCATCGTGGATGTCGGCGGCGATGTCTACGGCTATGACGATGGCATCGAGGTTGACAGCAATGTCGGCGGCACCGTCGATATCGACGTCTATGGGGCGGTCACCGCGAACTACGACCAGGGTATCGACGTCTACAACAATGGCGGCAACGTCTATGTCGATGTCGGTGGCCCGATCGATGCCTATGGCGACGGCGTCTTTGTCGACACCGATAATGGCGGCAACATCGAAGTCATCGTGCGCGACGATATCTCCGCCACCTATGGCGACGGCGTCTATGCCAACAACTTCGGTGGCGGCGACGACAGCACGATCGACATCACGGTGTATGGCGACATCTCGGCCTATTCCGACGGCGTCTACGCGACCAGTTATGACGGCGATATCAATGTGCGCGTCGAGGGCAGTATCTACGCCGAGACCGACGACGGTATCGACGTCTACAGCTACACGGGCGACATCGATATCGACGTGGTGGTTGGGGAGGGCGCGCCCTACGCCATCGATGCCGCGGATGAGGGGATCTACGCCTATATCTACGACGGCGCCGGTACGATCGACATCGACGTCAACGGGTACGTCTATGGCGGGAATTTCGGCATCTACGCCAATTCCGACGAGGGCGACATCACCATCGATGCGGCAGGTGCAGGCGGCGGCAGCGGCGACGGCAT
>JBCCSW010000101.1:0-11729 GCA_039199465.1 Pseudomonadota bacterium | reverse complement strand
GCGTGCGCGAACGGGTCACGGTCCACCGGGTGCTGCACCGCATCGCGACCGAACAGGGCGCACGGCGCGGCTATGCCGATGCCGATCACCCGCTGGTCGGCCGCGAGCCCGAGACCGAGATGCTGAAATGCCGCTGGGAGGCGGTGCGCGAGGGCGAAGGCCAGGTCCTGATCATCCGGGGCGAGCCGGGCATCGGAAAGTCACGCCTTGCCGAGACGGTGTTCGAGGACGCGGACGGCCCGCCGCCCGTACGCTTCCGGCTGCAATGCTCGTCCTACTATAGCAAGAGCTTCCTGCACCCGTTCATCGAGCTGATCTCGGACCGCGCCGGCATCGAGGCGGCGGACAGAAAGGCCGTGAAGGACGAGAAGCTGACAGCGCTCTTGCAGCGTCACGGCATGTCGGACCGCACGCCGGTGGGCGTCTTCAGCGAACTCCTCTCGATCCGCGCCAAGACCCCGCAGGACGTCGCCGTGTCCTCGGAACGGTGGAAGGAGAACACGCTGCGCGCCTGCTCGGACTTTCTGCTGCATGTCGCCCGGACGCGGCCGACGCAGATCTTCGTCGAGGATGCGCATTGGGCGGATGCGACCTCTCTCGAGTTGCTGGATCTGCTCGTCTCGCGGATCCCGCAGCTGCGCGCGATGCTCCTCGTCACCAGCCGCACAGGGCCGACGCTGCGTACCAGCTCGCTGACCCATGTCTCGTCGCTGCAGCTGAACCGCCTGACGCGCGGTCACTCGATCCAGATCGTGCGCAATGTGGCGGGCGACCGGCCGCTGTCCGGCGCGCTGGTCAGCCAGGTGCTCGAACGCTCCGACGGCGTGCCGCTCTTCCTCGAGGAGATCACCAAGACCCTGATCAATCGGATCGGGGGGACGGCCGAGCATGGCGACCCCGGCGCAAACGCGCTCGAGATCCCGGTCACGCTGGAGGACTCGTTGATGTCGCGGCTCGACAGGTTGCCGAGCCTTCGAGAGACAGCGGATTCCGCCTCGGCCATCGGGCGCGAGTTTTCGGCGCGTCTCGTCGGCACGGTGCTCGGCCTCGACGAGGAGGAGGCGCATCGACGTCTGTCCATGCTCGCCGACAAGGGCGTCGTGTTCCGCAAGGACTCACAATACTCCGACACCTATGTCTTCAAGCATGCCCTGGTGCAGGATGCCGCCTATAAGAGCATGACGAAGGCGCGCCAGCGCGAGATGCACGGCCGGATCGCGGCGGCTCTGGAAGACTCGCCCTCGGATATCGCCGCGCAGTCGCCCGAACTCCTGGCCAAGCATTTCCACGAGGCGGGCAACCTCGCGAAGACGCTGGACTATCGCGAGGCCGCGGGCCGGCTGGCGATCGAACGCTCTGCCACGACCGAGGCGATTGCGCATTTCGCCGAAGCGATCCGGCTTTTGGAGGCCAAGAACGGCGGCGCAGAGGATCAGGAGCGGCTGACCGCGCTCCTCACCATGTTCGGCGCGGCGCAAACCAGCGTTCAGGGTTACACGGCGCCCGAGGTGATCGCGGCCTATGAACGGGCGTGGTCGATCTGCGAGGACAGCGGCAGCGCGAGCAGCCAGCCCGAGATCATCTACGGGATGTGGAACTCGGCCCAGGTCGGCTCGGACTACGAGCATGCCTGGTCGCTCGCTCAAATGTGCCTGTCCCATGCGACGGCCGAGGGCGATCAGACCGCGCTTCTGATCGCCAACACGCTCTGCGGCGTGACGGCGGTGCTGCAGGGCCGGCATGCGGTCGCGGCCGGTCATCTGGAGGCCGCGGTCTCGCTCTACGCGCCGGATCGGCACAGCTCGCTTGCCACGCGAACGGGCGACGATCCGGGCGTGGAGAGCCTGGTCTTCCTGTCGCTCAACCGCTGGCATCTGGGCGAGATCGACACCGCCGTCGAACATGCGCAGCGCTCGGTCTCGCTGGCCCGTGAACTCGCCTACCGCCACACGCTGATCTACGCGCTCTCGATGACCGGCGTGCTGCTGAAGCTGCGCCGCGCACCCGAAGAACTGATGACGCTGGCCGATGAGATCGTCTCGCTGTCGCGTGAGCAGGAGTATCCATACTTCCTGGAATGGGGAAACAATCTGAAGGGCTGGGCGCTCTGCGAGCTCGGCCGCGCCGAGCGCGGTCTCTCGATGATGTCGAACGTCTGGAAGCAGGGCTTTTCCTCCCTGCTGTTCGCCGAGGGGTGCATCAAAGCCGGCTATCCGGAGCGCGGTCTCGCGGTGATCGACACGGTGATCGCCTCGCAGCCCTGCTATGCCGCCGATGCGCTGCGCATCAAAGGGCAGCTTCTGCTGGCCGAAGATCGGACCCATCGCAAGGCCGCGATCGACTGCTTTCACCAGGCACTGCGGCTTGCGCGGGAACAAGGCGCCAACCAATACGTATTGCGCGCGGCCGTCAGCCTTGCCCGCCATGCATCGACCGAGGACGAGGCCCATGTGGCGCGCACCGCGCTCCACGACGTCGTGGACACGATCAAGGCGCCTTCCGGCTGCATCGATCTGACCGAGGCGAGAGAATTCCTGAAGGCCACCGCGCCGGGCTGAAGGCCCGGCGCCTGGTCGGGACGTCGGGCTGACCCAGCGCGCGAGGCAAGCCCAAAGCTCAATTGCCATCCGCCGTCTCCCAGTGCGACCATCTGTCCGATGTGTTGGGGACGTCGCCGTATCGGTGCCCACGCCGTTCGGCGCGAGAGGGACGGGCGGATCTATCGATGAAGAACGCTGTTGGACTGGCGCGTCTGTGGTCGCAGGCGATGCAATGGGATCGGAGCCTGAAGGGCGCGCTTTCCACCCCATCCAAGCTGACCGCCAAGCGCCTCAAGCCGACCCGCTACGACCGCGAGACACTGTTCACCGCGATGGCCCATCAGCGTCCGATCGTGTTCAAGGACTTCCCCGCGCCCTATGGCCCTGCGATCCTCTCGCGCGAGGCCGGTGCGCGCCAACAGGCGCTGATCGACGGCCTCAGCGCCATTTCGTCGGAGGAGCGGTTCAGCGTCCGCGCCGGAACAAGCGACAGCATGCTTCAGCTCACCATGGCGGAGCTGATGCGGCGCTGGCGCTCCTCGCGCGCCATGATCGGGATTACCGATCTGCCGGTACGCCACCGCGAGACCGAGCAGATCTTTGCGGCGTCCTTTCTGGACGGGTTCAACCTGATGCCGATCAGTTCGGAAGACGTGCGCGAACTCGAGATGCTGACCGCCGTGATCAGCAAGCAGGGCAAGGTGACGGACTCCCACTCCGACGACATCTCGGTCTGCAATCACTGTTTCATCGGCAGCAAGCTTTGGCTCGCCTGGGATATCTTCGAGGGCCTGGATGCGGGCTTGGAGGATGTCGAGCGCACGGCCGTGCGCGGCAGCGCCCGCTTCTACATGCAGACCTTCCTCTCGCTCGAAAGCGCGACCTGGTTCCTGGTCACGCCCGGCGAGACGCTTTTCCTGCCCGGAAGCTTCACCCACCGGGTCATCACCCTGGAGGACTATATCGGCGTCGGCGGCTTCTATATCGGCCTGCCGAATATCCTGCACACCCTGTCGCGCTGGCTGCTCAAGGGATCGATCTGGGATGAGAAGTGCCCACCAAGCACTGGCGGCAACCGCGCCGAGGACATCTGCCGCACGGCGCTCGCCAAACTGAGAGAGGTGGAGGCCTCAAAGGACGCCGCGCGGCGCTGGGGTCGGCCTCATATGGCGGCGGCCATTGCCTCGCTGCGCGCCGCCGATGACAGCTTCGATCGCGAGCTGGTCGCAAACCACAAAAGCGTCTCGCGCCTCGTCGGCGCGAGCGCGGGTCTGGATGCAAACGAACCGGTCGGCGCCTAGTGCTGCTGCGTCCGCCGGTCGGCGCCTTACTGTTTCTTGGGGCTCTTCGCCGTCTTCTTGTCGTCGCCGCCGCGCCGGCGCCTGACGTCGTTTATCGCGATCAGCGCCGAGTTGATCTCATCGATCTCGGTCAAAGCGCTTTTCTGCGAGCGCAGCAGGATCTCCTCCATCCGCGACAGCTGGCCGTCGGGAAGTTCGCTGAGATCGGTCTCCATCACAAAGAGTGAGAGGTCGCTCATATGTCACCTGTCCCTGATTCCGTTCACGAAAGCTAAGTCCCCGCTACAAAGTCAGCCTCAGCGGATCTCGGCATATCTTTCAAGGCCAGAGTAATGGCATGGTGGTGTTCCCGTTTCACCTGTCGCTCTGACGCTGCAGGGTGGCTTTGCCGCGGATCTGGGCAGAACGAGCGCAGGAGAACATGAGCGCGAAGCCACGATACGATTGCAGCAATTGTCCTGCCTTTTGCTGCTCTTATGCGGAAATTGCGCTGACCGAAGACGATCTGGACCGGATCGCGCGTTCCCTGTCGCTGACGGTGGAAGGCGTGATCCAGCAGATGACGAAATACGGTCGGTTTCGCGGCACCAGCCGCTATCCGATGATGCTGAGGCACAAGCCCGATCCGCATTTCGGTACCGTCTGCATCTTTCTCGACAGCGACACGCGGCGCTGCACGATCTATGAGGCGCGACCCGCAGCCTGCCGGGGCTACCCGGGCGGCCGGACCTGCGGCTATTACGAGTTCCTTCGCTTCGAGCGGGCGCTGCAGGGCGATGAGAACCACATCGCCAAGACCCAGTGACCCAGAGCATGCCCTGGCTTGGCGCCTCGTAGGCGAGCCAATTGCGCTGGCCGGCCCCAGCGTTGCCAAGGGCCGATCGAAGGCGCCCAGAAGGTCGTTTCAGGACGTAGTTTGCATCGCGTGTAAGATCCCCGCGATCTCGTTCGGGATGTGCCTTCTGCTGGGATCTTGTGCTGGGACGTCGCCGTATCAGGCAGAAGACGCCGCGCTGCTACGCGCGCAGTACATTCAAGACGTCTCGAAGATCCTCGGTGCCCAGGTGGCCTGTCCGAGCGATGCTCGCGAGGAACGGGTCGGACGGTGGTGGAGACGCCCAATAGAGCGCGACGTAGATTGCCACGGCGGCATGCGAGGGCCGGCCCCCGCATACGCACGACATGCCAATGGCTGAGGTTGAGATACGGCCAACGGTCGCGTCGGCGAGCCTACGCCATAGCCTGCGCTGTTATTCTTCCGGTTCGGTGGTGAAGGTGAGGGGATAGCCCTTGCGGCGGCCGGCATCGGTGCCCTGTTCGGCTTTCGTCTCGGCGATCTCGCGGGTGTAGACCGACACGACGCAGACACCGCGCTGGTGGGCTGTCATCATCACGCCATGCGCCTCGCCCTCTGAGAGGCGGAAGACCGACATCAGCACCCGCGTCACGAAATGGCGCGGCGTGAAGTCGTCATTGAGCAGGACCACCTTCCAAAGCCGCGGTTTGTCTACCTTCGGCTTTGCCTTGGGTTGGGCCGGGGCGATCACGCCATCGTCGCTCATGCTTGCCACTGCGCGCTCCGATCACGATGGCAGGGTTATGCCAGAAGCACCGCGCCGGCGCGATCTTCCGGAAGGTCGCGCGCCACGCGGTGCTGCAGTGCGGAAAGGCGTTGTACCCGGTGCACGAGAGTGCATGCGGCGAGCAGGGAGGCGCGCTCGACGCGCTGGCCGGCGCCGCACGCTCAGAGCGGCCAGATCATCGGGATCACCAGCGCCGAGATCACACCGGTCATCAGGTTCATCGGCACGCCGAGGCGCATGTAGTCGGTGAAGCGATACCCCCCTGCGGCATAGACCAGCGTGTTGGTCTGATAGCCGATCGGCGTCGCAAAGCTGGCCGAGGCCGCGACCATCACCGCCACGACGAAAGGCCGTGGATCGGCGCCCATCGCGGTCGCCACCGCGATGGCGATCGGCGTCATCACCACCGCAACGGCGTTGTTCGAGACGAGCTCGGTCAGGACCGAGGCCATCACGAACACGACCCAGAGCACCAGCACCGGCGGCAGCGCCATCATCAACGGCACCATGGGCTCCACCATCAGCTCCACGGCGCCAGTCGCCTCCAGCGCGCGGCCGACGCCCAGCATCGAGAAGATCAGCGACAAGAGCCGCCAGTCGATCAGGGCGAAGGCCTCGTCGGCATCGATGCAGCGGGTGACGAGCACCGCGGCCACGGCCAGGAGCGCCAGCGCCGCCAGCGGCATCACGCCAAACGCACCGCCGAGCACCAGGGCCGCCAGGATCGCGAGCACGATCGGCGCACGCTCGCGGCGATAGGGCCGTTCGGTCGGCCGGGTGATGTCTGCCAGGTTCTGTTCGGCCGAGAGGCGGCGGATGTCGTCTGGATCGCCCTCCAGCAGAAGCGTGTCGCCGACGCGAATGCGCACCTCGTCCAGGATCGAGCCGACGCGTTCCGCCCGGCGATGCACGGCCAGCGGATAAACGCCATAACGGCGGCGGAAGCGCACATCGCCGATCTGCCGGCCGACCAACTTGCAGTCGGGCGTGATCAGCGCCTCGACGGTCACGGTCGACTTCTCACCGATAGGGTCGAGCTGGCCGATCATCGACAGCGCCCGGCTGCCGCGTAGGCTGAGCAGCTCGTTCACACCCGAGCGAATGACGATCCGGTCGCCGGCCTGCAGGATCACGCCCGCGATATCGCGGCGGAGCGAGAGATCGCCGCGGATCACGTCGATGACGGTCATGCCCTCTCGGCTCAGATGCTCGACATCGGCGATGGCCCGACCGATCAGCTGCGAGCCCTCCGGCACCACGACTTCAGAGAAAAAGCGCAACTGCTTGCGGTTGGTCAGAAAATCCAACATCGCGTCACGCCGGGGCAAGAGGCGCGGCGCGGCGAGCGCGACGAAGGTCACGCCGAAGGCCACGATCACCAGCGCCAGCGGCGTCACCTCGAACAGCGTGAAGGCCTGCAGCCCGTGGCTGCGCGCGACGCCGTCCACCAGCAGGTTGGTCGAGGTGCCGATCAGCGTGCAGAGCCCGCCGAGGATCGCGGCATAGCTGAGCGGGATCAGCACCTGGCTGGCGGAGATCTTGAGCTGCCCCGCGATCCGCGTCGCCACCGGGATCAACATGACCACGACGGGCGTGTTGTTCATGAAGGCAGAGGCGCCGACCGTCAGGCCGGCAAAGCCCGCGATGGTGGTGCGCGGGCGCTGCGCGACATCCGAGAACATCGCCCTGGCGAACGCGTCCAGCGCGCCCGTGCGCACCAGCGCGCCCGACAGCACGAACATGCCGGCGATGGTCAGCGGCGCGGGGTTCGAGAACACGGCGAGCGCATCGTCGATTGGCAGGACCCCGGTCAGGACCAGCGTGGAGAGGCCGAAGATTGCCACCACCTCGGGCGGATAGCGCTCGGTGACGAACAGGCCGAACATCGCGATGACGACGGCCAGCGTGGCGAGCGCCGGCAGCACCGTGAGGAAAGCGTCCATCAGCGCTGGACCGTGCTCAAGCCGCGTCGCCCGCAGGGGCGGGTGCCGGCTCGGATCCCGGCGCTGAAGCGCTGACGGCACCGGTGACCCCGCCGCTGACCCCGCCGCTGCCGGGCGCGGCGCTCATCAGCCGGCCGCCCAGCCGCACCGCCTCGACATGGACGGCGAGGCCGGTTCGGTCATCGGTCTCGACCAGAACGCCGGCAAGCGTGGCGGCGCCCAGCGCGGGCTCGAACCGCCCTGCCCCCATGCCGGTGACGAAGCGGCGCATCGGCTCCTCCTTCGCCATGCCGATCACGCTGTCATAGTCGCCGCACATGCCGGCATCGCTCTGATAGGCGGTGCCGCGGCCCATGATCATGGTATCCGCGGTCGGCACATGGGTGTGGCTGCCGATGACGAGACTGGCGCGGCCGTCGCACCAATGGCCGACGGCCATCTTCTCGGACGTCGCCTCGGCGTGGATCTCGACGATCACGGCATCGACGCTGCCGCCGGGCGTATGCGCCTTCAGCGCCGTATCGAGCGCCGAGAACGGGTCGTCATAGGGCCTGCTCATGAACACGCGGCCAAGCGCCACCATGACGGCCAGCCGGCGCCCGCGCGTCAGCTCGACCGTCACCACGCCGCGCCCCGGGGCCTGCTTGGCAATGTTGAGCGGCCGGACGATCCGCGGTGCTTTGTCGAGATGAGAGAGCATGTCCTTCTGGTCGAAGGCATGATCGCCGAGCGTGACGACATCGACGCCCGCCTCGAACAGGCTGTCGGCGATCGGCTTGGTCAGGCCATAGCCCGATGCCGCGTTCTCGGCATTCGCGATCACGCCGTCCAGACGCCACTCAGCGCGCAGCCGCGGTACCGCGTCGATCACCGCCTGGCGGCCCGTGCGGCCGACGATATCGCCTAGGAAGAGGAGTCGCATCGCCCTCTCGTCGCGGCTGCCGCTTGGGATGTCAAACCCCTGCGCTCGCCCGCTCGCGTGTCAGCGCGCTGGGTCTTCGCGTCGCCGCACGACGCCGGCTTCGGTGACGACCGCGTCCAGCAGCTTGTCGGTGTCCTCGCGCGGCACCTCGCCGACCTGCTGCGCAGCATAGGCCATACCGACGGTCATCAGCGGGCGCGCGCCTTCGGTCAGCCGCTCGATCGTTCGGTCGTAGAAGCCGCCGCCATAGCCGAGACGCGCACATCCCGCATCGAAAGCCACCAGCGGCACGATCAGCACGTCGGGCGTCACGTCGGTCTCGTCGGCGGGGATCGGCGCGCCGAAAGCGCCCTCCACCTCGGCCGCGCCGGGATGCCAGGGCCGAAAGCTCAGGGGACGGGCCGCGCCGATCACCACAGGCATGGCCAGTGGCACGCCGGCCTTATGCAGCGCGAGCAACAGCGCGCCGGGATCGATCTCGGTCCGGATGGGACGATAGCCCGCCACGCGGCTGCCGTTCTCGAGAAGCGAGGGAATATCCAGCACATCCAGCGCCAGATCGGCCGCGCGCTTGGCGCGTCTGGCGCCGTCGCGATGCGCCTCGGCCCGCGCAGCGAGCACCTCGCGCCTGAGTGCGGCCTTGGTCGCGATCATCCGGAGCGAGCTCATGGGAAAACAAATCGTCGATGGAAATCGGCAACGCAACTCGGGTGGCGGGCCCGTCGCGACCGTGGAGGTTTCAGATCCTCGCGAGCCTGGATAACCAGGTGGGCGCCAGGTACCCGAGGCCACGACCAAGGGCAGAGCCGGCTCCCGCGAAGATGCTTAGGCCACCAGGAAACTGTCCTCTCACGGGAAGGACAGCACCCGCCATGCGCGAAGGTAGTGGCGGCAGCCTCCTCTGGCTAGGGCGTCGCCTATCGGGCGATGGATGTCTCGGCGAGGCGTGCCAAACGCGCCGCCGCCTGGTTGACCCGCACCGCCACCGCCTCGGGATCAATGCCGGATGCCTCCAGCGCCTCGACCCGGGCGGCGAGGGCTGTGCGGGCCGCTTCGGCCTCGGCCAGCTGATCGGCAATGGACAGGGCGCACATGACCAGCAGTCGCCCCTCGGGCACGGTCACCGATTTGCCGGCGATGGAACGGGCTTCGGCGTCGAGTTTGGCCGCCAATTCAGCGAGATGGCTCTCCTGCCCGTCCTCGCAGCCCAGGCGATAGGACCGCCCGGCGATCTCGACGCGCAGCTCAGCCATGACCGATCTCCACATGGTTCAGCGCCTTCAGGTCGGCCAGCGCGTCCTTGACCGCCGCCGCGGCCTCGGCCCGCAGCGCCGCGTCCTCGGCCGCCTGCTGTTCCAGCTCGCCCAACCGCGCGCGAAGGCTGGCATTTTCCGCCGACGCCTCCGCCGCCTGGGCCCGGGCCTCGGCACCCGCCTCGCCCGCCAGCTCGACCATCCGCACCTCCAACGCCTCAATAGCTGCGTCGAGCGCGTCAAACGCGTCGTCCATCGCCGTCATGACACCTCCTGGCCGCGTGACATCGCGACTCGCACTCTCCCTCATTGCGTTCTTCCATAGCAGGTTGTGCGTGGTCACGACGACGGCCGTGCTCGTTATGAGACAGTACGCGCGTCAGCATTCATCCCGTCGTTGCATCGGCGCGCCGCCTCTGACCCGAGAGGACGGGTCGAACGCGGCGAAAAAAACCGACCACCGGCAACTGGACAAGGCGACCGGGCTTGATCACAAGCACGCCGCAACTGAGGCGAGCATGGAGCCGGCTTGGCCGGAACGGGCATGGGCGTGACACTCGAAAAGATGAAGGCCGCGGATCCGCGGCGCTTCGGCATGGCGGCGGCGATCCGGGCGCTGGCGCTCGATGCCGTGAAGGCCGCCAATTCGGGCCATACCGGCATGCCTATGGGCATGGCCGATGTCGCGACGGTGCTGTTCGACACGACGCTCCGCTTCGATCCGGCCGCGCCTGGCTGGCCCGACCGCGACCGCTTCGTGCTGTCGGCCGGCCATGGCTCGATGCTGCTCTACGCCCTGCTGCATCTGACCGGCTATCCCGGCATGACGCTCGACGCGCTCCGCGGCTTCCGCCAGCTCTCCCAACCGACCGCGGGCCATCCCGAGCATGGCCATGCGCCGGGGATCGAGACGACGACAGGGCCGCTTGGCCAGGGTCTCGCCAACGCCGTCGGCATGGCGATCGCCGAGGAATCGATGCGGGCGCGCTTCGGGCCGAAACTCTGCAACCATCGCACCTGGGTGGTCGCGGGCGACGGCTGCCTGATGGAGGGCGTCAGCCAGGAGGCGATCACCCTGGCCGGCCGGCTGGCGCTGAAGAACCTGATTGTGCTTTGGGACGACAACGGGATCTCGATCGACGGCAAAGTGAGCCTGGCGGACGCCACCGACCAGATCGCCCGGTTCGAGGCGTCGGGCTGGGTCACCCGCGCGGTCGACGGCCATGACACCGCCGACATACAGGCGGCGCTGGACTGGGCGATCACGCAGAAGGCGCCGGTGATGCTGGCCTGCAAGACGCATATCGGCCTCGGCGCGCCGACGCTGCAGGACACGGCCAAGGCGCATGGCGCGATCACCGGCGATGACGAGATCGCCGGCGCCAAGGCTGCCCATGGCTGGACCTCGGCGCCGTTCGACATCCCCGCAGACATCGCCGCCGCCTGGCGCAGCACGGCCGAACGCGGTGCGGCGGCCCGCGCGGCCTGGACCGTGGCGCATGGCGGGTTGAGCGAGCGAAAGCGTGCCGAGTTCGATCGCGTGATCGCCGGCGAGGTGCCGGCGCGCCTGGCGGCCGCGGTCAACAAGCTTCGCCGCAGCCTTGTCGAGGAGAAGCCGAGCCACGCGACGCGCAAGGCCTCGGAACTGGCGCTCGGCATGATCAACCCGGTCATGACCGAGACGATGGGCGGCTCGGCCGACCTGACCGGGTCGAACAACACCAAGACCGCCGATATGGGCGTGTTCGACACTGACAACCGCAAGGGCCGCTACGTCCATTTCGGCATCCGCGAGCACGGCATGGCGGCGGCGATGAACGGCATGGCGCTGCATGGCGGCGTGGTGCCTTACGGTGGCACCTTCCTGGTCTTCACCGACTATGCGCGCGCGGCGATGCGGCTCTCGGCCCTGATGGGACAGCGGGTCGTCTATGTGATGACCCATGACAGCATCGGGCTTGGCGAGGACGGGCCGACCCACCAGCCTGTCGAGCATCTGGCGAGCCTGCGCGCGATGCCGAACATGACCGTGATCCGCCCCGCCGACGCGGTCGAGACGGCCGAGGCGTGGGAGGTCGCGCTAAACCAGCGCTCGGGCCCGACGGTACTGGCGCTGTCGCGTCAGAACCTGCCGACGCTGCGTCAGAAATACGGTGCCAAGAACCCGGTCGCCCAGGGTGCCTATGT
>JBCCSW010000100.1:0-11825 GCA_039199465.1 Pseudomonadota bacterium | reverse complement strand
GGGGCCCGCCTCGCCCAGGCCGCCCGCCGCCTCGACCGCCGCCTCGACCCCGCGCGCCTCCGCCAGACTACGCGCCGCGCAGAGCGCGATCGACGGCGTCCCGGCGGCATCGGTGATCAGCACGGTTTCGAAAGGCACGATGGGTAGGCGCGGCACGCGCAGCGCCGTCGCAACCTGCAGCGAGGGACCGGAGACCGCGTTCAGCGCGCGCTCCAGCCGCAGGCGGTCGGCCTCGCTCACCGCGACGCCGGTCACGGCGGCGCGCCCCGGCTGCAGGCGCACGAAAGCCTCGCCCACCTGACCGAGCGCTGCGACCGAGACCGCTACCGCCGCACCCCAGGCCTGCGCCTCGCCGCCAGCCTCGATACCCGAGAGATCGGCGATCCTGAGATCGGGGAAGGCGCGGCCGAGCGCGATCAGCAGATCGGCGCGTGAGCCGGGGCCGGGAAAGCTGCCCGCGACGATCACCGTATCGCGTTGTCGGAAGAGCTCGACCAACATCGGGTCGCGCCGCGGTCCGGGCTCAGGCTCATGCGTCAGCGCAGTCTCGACCCGCGCCAGGGGCAGCGCCCGGGCGAGCGTTAGGCCGAGCAGCGCGTCCGTGGCCGCGTCGGGCGCCTCGCCGCTGACACGGACGCTCAGCCCCTCGACCTCGATCCGCGCCCAGTCCGCGCCCAGGACCTCGGCGACGCCCGCGGCCTCGTGCGCCAGGTGGCGCTCCAGCACCGGCACCGACAGCTCGGCGACGCCGCGCGCCAGATAGGCGACGGCGAAGACCAGGGGCAGGATCACGATCAGGCGGCGCATCGCCGTCTCCGGCTCGGGCTTCGGAACGGGGCGGCGCGCCGGAATGCGGCATCACCGCGATACCGGCGGCTGTCTCACTGACGAGGAAGATGGCAAAGCACGCAGCACGCCGCTGCGCAACCTACAGCCGGCCGATCTCGAGGGGTACGTCATGACTGCCATCGCCACGCCTGCCGCCGCGCCGCGGGTGGTCGCCCATCGCGGTGCCTCGGCCGCAGCGCCGGAGAACACGGTCGCCGCGATCCGCCACGCAGCAGCGATGGGTACACGCTGGGTCGAGGTCGATGTCTCGCTGCTGGGCGACGGCACGGCGGTCCTTCATCATGACGCGACACTGGGTCGGACGAGCGATGCCAGCGGCCTTTTGGCCGATATCGGCGCCGCCGATCTGGCGGGCATCGATGCCGGGGGCTGGCACTCGACACCCTTCGCAGGCGAGCCGATACCCACGCTGGAGGCGGCGCTGACGGTCATCACAGCGCTAGGGATCGGCGTGAACCTGGAACTGAAGCCGCATGATGCCGACCCCGCGCCGCTGGCGCGGGCGACCGTCGCGGCGCTGCTCGCCCGCCCTGAACTCGCCGGCCGCGTTGTCCTCTCAAGCTTCGATCAGGGCGCGTTGTCGGTGCTGGCCGATAGCGCACCATCCTGGCCGCGCGCGCCGATATGGCACCACGCGCCGCGGGACTGGCGCGTCAGCGTGCTGGGCCTCGGCGCCTCGGCGATCCACGCCAATAGCCGCCATCTCGACGACAGCGTGTTGGAGGGGGGGCGGCTGCTCGGCCTGCCCGTGCGCTGCTTCACTGTGAACACGGTCGAGGAGGCTACGATGCTCCGCCAGCGCGGTGTCGCCGCCTTCTTCACAGATCTGCCCGACCTGTTCCTGTGCGATCCCGACTGGGCGGCGTGGGATCGCCCGTCGCCGGCCGCCGCCTCAGCCGTTCGGTAGAACGCCTGCAAGCAGCAGGGCGAAGTAGATGATGAATGTGAGCCCGATCGGCACCCCGGCGGGGAAGTAGGGCAGGCCGATGCGCAGCAACAGGCCCTTCGCCTCCGGCGGCTGGTCGAACATCTCGAGCCCGGTCTCGCGGTCGCGAAGGATGCGATAGCTGACATAGAAGATCGGCAGCAGCGCCAGCGTCACCAGGGACCAGAGCACCAGGATCTGCCCGAGCGTACCGTGGTTCACAAAGGGCGTCAGCGCGATCAGCAGCTTCAGATCCCCCCCGCCGACCTGGCCGCCGCTGATCTGGAACAGGCCGAAGCCCACGAAAAAGGCGATCACCGTGTGCAGCAGGCGCCAGCCATAGATCTCCAGCGGCAGGCCCATCAGGCCTGTCACGACGAAGATCAGAAAGATCAGCAGCGACGCGGCATTGGGAATGCGCATCGTCGCCATGTCGCACCACATCACGTAGAGAAGCAGCGGGACCAGGCCGGCGGTGGCGAGCGCCAGCGCCGTCGTTTCCATGATCATGGTGTACCGGCCCTACTGAACGACCGAGCCTTGCAGCTGCGCAAGCTGGTCGGCGGCGGCCTCGTAGTAGCGCGGATGCAGATCGACCGCCTGCGCGAACAGGCCTTTGGCGACGCGCTTCTCGCCCCGCTGCAGGGCGATCTGACCCAGGTTGTGCGAGATGATCGCCCGCTCCTCGGCCGTCATCGGCACCAGCGGCAGGCGATATTCGCCGCGCAGGCCCCGTGCGATGGCGAGGTTGTTCTTGGCGTTGAACCGGGTCGAGTTGTAGGACACGGCGCGCTCAAGCACCGTCTCGGCGCGGTCCAGCTCGCCCCGGTTCATCAGGCTGACGCCCCAGTTGTTCAGCACCTCGAAAGGCGCCGTCGCCAGCTGCTCTGCCTTGGCATAGGCGGCGTCCGCACCGTCCCAGTCCTCCGCCTCGTCGGCCAGCAGCGCGTCGAGCAGGAAGCGCCGCGGCGTCTCCAGCGTCCCGGGCAGCCCGCCGGACAAGGCGCGCGCATCCTCGAACCGGCCGAGCCGCACGGCGACGAAGGCATAGTCGAGCCGATCCTCGGCCGTGGCGCCGCCGACCGCCTGCAGTTCCTGATAGGCGCGCGCAGCCTCGGGCAGGCGCTTGGCGCGGGTATAGGCCTTGGCAAGCTTGCGGCGGAAGTCCACGCGGTCGGGCTCACGCGCCACGGCGGTTTCGAAATAGGTGACGGCGGTGGCGGGGTCGCCGCTCTGCAGCAGCAGGTCGGTCAGCTTCGCCTCGTCGATCACGTCCTGCGCGAACGGATCCTCCTTCTCGCTCACCGACGTCTGGCAGCCGGCCAGCGCCAGTCCGGCGAGGGCCAGCCCGATGGTGATCGCCCTCATCTCAAGTCTCCTCTCCCCTCGATGCGCACCGCCCTATGGCGCGGCGGTGGCGTTCCCCTCGTCGTCGTTGTCGTCTTTGGCGGCGGCGGCGGCGATGGCCGAGCCCGTGTCGGTTTCCGTTGCGATAGCATCTTCCGCGCCAACTGTCCCATCACGGGACGGCTCTGCGGGCGCTGTTGCGCTTACCTGAGCCTCATCTGCGTCACCCTCATCCGGGCCGGCCGAACCGGCGGCCGCGGGCTGCTCGCCGAGCAGCGTATCCCGTTCGGCGGCATCGGGCGGCGCGGCGACCTCGAGCACGCCCTCCGCACGGTCGGCCGCGCCGGTCGCGGGCGAGGACAGGCGATAGCTGCTCCGCCCGGTGCGCAGCGTCGACAGGTTGACCGCCGCCTCCCGGTCGAGATCGGGCAGGTAGAGCGCGCGGCGCGCGGCGATGCGGCGGTCCACCTCCTCGAGGCTGGCGACCACCAGTTCGTTCTGCCCGCTCGTCACCAGAAAGGCGGTACGGAAGTGATCGCGCGCAGGCTCCAACCTACCCTGGCGCATCAGCAGCCGACCCTTTGCCAGATTGATCGCCGGATCCTGGGGCGAGGCCAGGAGCGCGGCCGAAAGATAGCGTTCGGCCAGCGCGTCCTGCCCCTCTCCCATCGCGGCAATGCCGGCACCGGCCAGCAGGACGGGATCGGCATCCTGCTCGGCGATCGCGCGTTCGAAGGCGCGGAGCGCCATGGCCGTCCGACCCTGGGCCAGCAGCCTGGTGGCATAGCCGCGCCAGCGCTGTCCGTCGGGCAGGTCGAGCGGCCGTGCGGCGACTGCCGGCTGAACCTGCGGCCCTTGCAGTGCCTCGACCTGCGCCTCCAGCCCGGTCGGCCCATCGTCCTCGGCTTGGGCGGTCGCGTCGTCATCAGTTTCACTGTCGGCGGCCACGGCCGCAGGCCTTTCCGCGCGATCGACCGCGGCCGCCTCGGCAACCGCCGTCGCGTCCTCGCCAGCGGGCTCCCCGTCCGGCGCGACGAGCAGGTCGGCCAACGCCCAGGGTGGAATGGTGTCGGGAAGGGCCGCGGTCGCCTGTCTCCCGGGCGCGGCGGCCAGCGGTGCGTCCGCGGGCCAACCGCCCGTCTGGCACCCTGCAAGCAGCAAGGACGCCGTCAGCAAAGCGATACCCGGCAAAGGCGCCTGCCCTGGCTGCCCTGGGGGGGCCCGGCGCAGAGGGTCGGGCGCCACCACGGCCCCGCTCAGCCGCCCAGCTGGGCGAAGGCGCGCAGGATCTGGATCAGCGAAGGACCGACGAGGATCAGGATCAGCGGCGGCACCGTGAAGAACATGGTGCCAAGCGTCAGCTTGGTCGGCAGCTTGTTGGCCTTCTCCTCGGCGCGCATCAGACGCTTGTCGCGCATCTCGGAGGCGTAGACCCGAAGCGCCTGACTGATCGAGGTACCGAAGGCCGTCGACTGGATCATCACGGTCACGAAGGACGAGATGTCGTTCACGTTGCACCGCTCGGCAAAGTCGCGGAGCACGGTGATCCGGTCCTTGCCGACGCGGAACTCCTGGCTGACGATGCCGAGTTCATAGGCGAGCGGACCTGCGGCGGCCTCCATCTCCTTGCCGACGCGGCTCATCGCCTGGTCCAGCGACTGGCCGCCCTCGATACAGACCAGCATCATGTCCATCGCGTCGGGGAAGGCCTTCTGGATGTCCTCCCGCCGGGTCGCGATCGAGCGCTGCACCCAATAGACGGGGCCGAGGAAGCCGACGAAGCCCAAGACCAGCGTCATGACCGTGCCGAACACCAGGTTGGGCTCGGCCGGTGCGATCAGGAACAGGACTGCGCCGACGGCGGTCAGACCGACGCAGAGGCCGAAGCGCGCGGTATAGTAGCTGCGGACGGCGCCGGCGCTGTCGAAGCCGGCCTGACGCAGCATCTTGCGCGTGTCCGACATCTGCTTCTTGTCGGTAGGCTGAAGATAGTCGGCCAGGCCCCCCGAGCTTGCATCGGCGTCGCGCAGCTTTACCAGCTCGCCCTGCAGCCGCTCCTCGCGGAAGTTGAAGCGATCCAGCGGATCCTTCTTGCCGCGCAGCACCAGCGGGATCGCCACCAGCACCATGATGATCGAGATCGAGGCAATGGCGTAGAACGGCGCGGCTTCACCATACTCCTCGACCAGCGCCGCCGAGAAGCGGTCGAGAAAGTCGGTGATGAGTACCGTGATCTCGCCCATGCCCCTGTCCCCCGTCAGACCTTGATGTTCACCAGCATGCGCATGAAGAACACGTTCAGCACGAGCAGGACGAAAGTGGCGATGGCACCCGGAATGAACAGCGGGTGGTCATCGACGGCTGAGTAGTAGTCGGGCTTCACCACCTGCACCAGCAGCAGCGCAATGATCGGGAAGACCGAGAGAAACCAACCGGACCAGCGCGCCTCGGCGGTGATCGCCTTGACCTTCCGGACCAGCTTGAAGCGCGCGCGGATCACGCGGCTGAGGCCATCCAGCACCTCGGCCAGGTTACCGCCCGAGGTGCTCTGGATGTTCACGGCGATCGTGAAGAAGCGCAGATCGGGCAGCGGCACGCGGCTTGCCAGCCTGTCGAGCGCGTCGTTCAGGTTCATACCGTAGGTCGCCTCGTCCGCGATCAGGCCGAACTCGGTGCCCAGCGGATCCGGCATCTCGCGCGCGACGATGGCGATCGCAGCGGTGATCGGATGACCGACCCGGAGCGATCGCACCATCAGGTCGACGGCATCGGGGAACTGCTCCTCCAGCATCGCGATGCGCGCCTTGGCCTTGTTGCCGAGCCAGATGAAGAGCGCGCCGTAGCCGCAGACGAGTGCGATAAGGATGCGCACCGGCAGCGAGGCCTGGGTAAAGAAGCTGAGCATCAGGAAGGAGATGACCGAGAGTACGGCGATCGACACGAACAGTGACAGCGGCGTCATCTTGATATTCGCGTGCCGCGCCTTCTCGCTCAAAATGCCGACCACGGGCAGCTTGAAGTCGCGCTTGTTGCCCTCACGCTCGGCACGCAGGATCGAGAGCACCTCCTCGGTGTCCTTGCCCTCCTGCAGCAGACCAAGGCGACGGTTGACGCGTTTTTCGCGCCGCAGCGTCTTGCCGTAGATGATGAGGTAGACGCCTTCCACCATCAGGAAGACGCCCACAAAGATCAGCGCGTAGATCAGCGGCTGGAACAGCATGGTGGCGTTTCCTCAGACGTCAGGCTTGAACAGGCTCTGGGGCAGTTCGTAGCCCCACTGCCGGAAGCGGTCAGCATAGCGCGATCGAATGCCCGTGGCGGTATATTTGCCGCGGATCTTACCGTCGCTGTCTGTGCCGAAACGCTCATACTTGAAGATATCCTGCATGGTGATGACTTCGCCCTCCATGCCCACGATCTCGCTGATATGGGTCATGCGGCGGGTACCGTCGGACATGCGCGACTGCTGAACCATCAGGTTGACGGCGCCGGCGATGTTCGTGCGCACCGCTTTCAGCGGTAATTCGATACCCGACATGCCGATCATGTTCTCCAGACGCGAGAGCGCGTCGCGCGGGCTGTTGGCGTGGATCGTCGTCATCGAGCCGTCATGGCCGGTGTTCATGGCCTGAAGCATGTCGATGACCTCTTCGCCGCGACACTCGCCAACGATGATGCGGTCGGGGCGCATTCGAAGCGCGTTCTTCAGGAGATCGCGGATCGTGACCGCGCCCGTGCCCTCGATGTTGGCCGGGCGGCTCTCCATGCGGCCGACATGCTCCTGCTGGAGCTGCAGCTCGGCCGTATCTTCGATCGTCACGATGCGCTCGTTGTTCGCGATGAAGCTGGACAGCGCGTTCAGCGTGGTCGTCTTACCCGAGCCCGTGCCGCCTGAGACGATGACGTTAAGCCGGCAGCGCACACAGGCATGCAGGAACAGCGCCATCTCCTCCGAGAACGCGCCGAACTCGATCAGCTTGTCGACCGTGAACGGGATCTTCGAGAACTTGCGGATCGACAGCAGCGGCCCATCGACGGCGCAGGGTGCGCAAAGCGCGTTGACGCGGCTGCCGTCGGCCAGGCGGGCATCCACCCAGGGGTTCGACTCGTCCAGACGGCGACCGACGGCGGAAACGATCTTGGTGATCACCCGCATCAGGTGCTTGTTGTCCTTGAACTGGACGTTGGTGCGCTCGAGCTTGCCTTTGCGCTCGACATAGCAGTGCTCATAGCCGTTCACGAGGATGTCGGTGATCGTCGGGTCGGCGAGCAGCGGCTCGATCGGTCCGAGACCCATCACTTCGTCAACGAGGTCGCGCACCAGCGTGTCGAATTCGGGGCGCGACAGCACGAGCTCACCGTCGGCAAGCTCCTCACGCACGATCTCGCTGATCTCGTGGCGAAGCTCGGTCTCCGAAACCTTATCGAGCGCCGAAAGATTCAGCGTATCCAAGAGCTTGCCGTGCATCTCGACACGCAAGTTGATCAGGCGACGGCGGCGTTTGGCATCGGTCTCGTTCGAGCTCATGCGCTCGCCGGCCCGCGGCGCCATCTCCTTCAGGCGCTGCTGGGCAGCCGCCTGCGCGTCGCCGCGCGGCTTCGCTTCCGTCTGAGCTTCGGGCGCGGCCCCCGCAGCGCTGCCGTTCGGGCGGGGCTCGTCATCGGTGCGCATACGGCGGAACATACGGACCTTCCTCCTGCCTCAGCCTTGCGGCCTCAGCCTGCCTTCACGTCTGCTTCGGCTTCCGCCTCGGCTTCGGCCTGGATCTTGGCCATGATCTTCTGGCTCATCTTCGCGATCTCCTTGCGCACCGGGTTCGATCGCGCGGCATCCGCAAGTGGGGTACCTTCGTCGCAGGCGGCCATCACCGCCTTGCCGCCATCGGGCATGAGGTGCTGGAACTCGATGGCGAGGCTCTCGGCGAGGCGCTTGGCCCTGCTCTTGCCCGACAGATCGGTCAGACCGGGAGCACGATTGAGCACGCAGACCAGCTTGGTCAGATCCAGATCTTCGGATTTGAGCGTGCGCGTGAAACGAAACATGTTCTGTGCCGAGCGCATGTCGATCTCCATCGTCACGACGAAGGCACTGGCGGCGGAATACACCACCTCAGACCAGTTCATCAGCGCCTGCGGCATGTCGATGATCACGTAGTCGAAGGTGTTGCGGGCGACGGTCAGCATGCCTTCGACATCGTTTGGCGAGACGATGTCGAGCGGCAGCGCATCGCGCGGCGCGGTCAGGACGTGCAGGCGATCCTTGTAGCTGGTCAGCGCCTGCGAGAACGCCGTCTCGTCCATATTGCCGGCCTCGGAGACCAGCTCGTAAACCGCCTCTCGCCGTGGCACGTCGAGATATGTCGCAGCCGACCCATACTGGAAGTTGAAGTCGAGCAGGGCGACGCGACGGCCTTCCTGACGGACTGCGTTGCAGATCTCCCACGCCAGGTTGACGGCGATGGTGCTGGCGCCGCAACCGCCGGCAACGCCGTAGACGCCGATGATCTTGCCCTCGCGACGCCCTTTGCCGCCGCCCGCACCCAGCGCCTGTCGGCCCCGCGTGCGCGCGACGCGGATATTGTTGATCGCTTCCTTCAGCGCGCCGGGCGGGTCGGGATACGGGGCGAACTCGGCGGCTCCGGCCCGAATCAGAAGGTGCATAGAGCGCGAGGAGATATCGCCGCAGACCAGCAGTACGAACATCTCCGCCGTGTCGGCCTTGCGGATCAGGTTGGCCGTGCGCTGCACCGCCTCCGACGTGTCGGACGACAGCGTCAGGATGACGAAGGTCTGCTCACGGCTGCTTTCGCCAAAAACCTCGTCAGCTTCGTCGTCACCGACCTCGACCCAATTGTCGGGACCGATCTCGTTATCGAGATCCTCGGCAAGCGCGTCGATCTCCACGAAGCCGTCTGAAAAGACTACAGCTTCGGGTGCATCGGCTTTCGCGTCGCTGACGAACGGCAGCGCCATCGGTCTTCTCCCCAGGACCGCCCGACCGGGCCTTGAAACGAGCTACGCTGAAACACGGCTGTCGCAGCAATCGTGCGCTGCAGCGCTCCCCCCTGACGCAAACCTCGCACGCGGTGCATGCGAGGCCCACAACCAGAAGTCATGCCGTTAAAATGTGGCAGGACGTCGACATTGCGACAGGGTCCGGTCTTGCCGACCAGACCCTGCCAAGGCGATGGGATTAAATGTCGCCGCCTTGCGCCGAGTCGATGTACTCGTTGTAGGACTTAACGACATACTCGCCCGACAGCCCGTCGCCCACATAGACCCGGTCGAAGCCGGCCACAGCGGTCACAACGCGGCGGTTCTGACGCTCGCGGTCCTCGGTCGGGACGACGGGCTCCGCCTCGCCACGGCTGACCAGTTCATCGAGACGATCGCGCTCGACGCCCCGACTGACCAAATAGCCGAGTACCGCGCGCGCGCGACGAAGGCCGAGCCGTTCATTGTAGCGTTCGGTCCCCGGCGCATCGGCATGGCCGATCACGGCCATGCGGACGTTCTCGTTCGCCATCAGCCAGGCTGCCTGTTGGTTCAGCGCCTGTCGCGTCTCGGGCGTTAGGCGCGACGAGTCGAAGTCGAACGTCACAGTATCGGGCGAGGCTGCACGGAAGGCGATGGAGAGGTCGCGCAGACGCTCCTCCACATTGCCATAGGCAAGCTGGACCCGATTATTCTGGCTCTGCGCCTGACCGAAGCGTTGCTGCTGCTCATTGATTGGAGTGTTGAACGCGCAGCCGGCCAGCAAGGTGACGGCGGCAAGACCGCTGAGAATGTTCGTTTTCATATCGATCACTCCACCATGTAGCCGTGCGGGCCGTCGAAGGCCTGTGAAGGAAGGGCCGTTGCGCTCGGCACGCTCAGCCTGCCTTCCAGGAACAGCTGTCGATCGCTCGGCACCGCGAACAGATCGAGCGGTGTGGATAGGAGATCGTCACTCTCCGTCGGCACCACGAGGTTTGCCGTCACGATGATGACAAGCTCGCTCTCGGTCGTATTGAAGTCGGTGCTGCGGAACAGCGTGCCCAGAACCGGCAGATCGCCGAGCCAGGGGAACTGCGAGATATTGTCCGAGAAAGTCTCCTGGATCAGCCCGGCGATCGCAAAGCTCTCACCATCACGCAGATTGACGGTGGTCGACGCTCGGTTGGTCGAGAAGGACGGGATCGATACGACCGTGCCTCCCGCACCGATTGTCGACGTGTCCGCGTCGGCGCCAAGCGGCAGCGTGACCTCGACCTCCAGCGAGATCGACATCAAGTCGTCGTCCAGCACGACGGGCAGGAAGTCGAGCCCGACGCCAGTCGGCTTGAAGGTGATGTCAGCGCCGTCTTCTGTCACGACCGGGATCGCGACCTCACCACCGGCCAGGAACGACGCTTCCGATCCGGAACGAGCGATCAAGGTCGGCTCGGCGAGTGTGCGCGCAAAGCCCTTCTCCTCGTTCAACGAGATGAGAAGGTTGAAGAACGCCGTGTCGGCGATGTCGAAGATCAGCCCCAAGGCGCCGGTACCGCCAGCAATGTTCAGCACGTCGCCAGTGATGCCACCGCCGGTTTGACCGCCCGCCTGAACATCACTGCCCGCGTCACCGCCAATGCCCTGAAAACTAACCCCGAGCGACTTGACCTGGTCGCGCTGGATCTCTGCCACCCGCACAGTCAGCGCAACCTGCTGGGTGCCGCCGACCGTCATCATGTTGGTCGCGGCACCGCCGACATAGGCCTGCGCGAGGCGCATCGCCGTGTCGATCTTCGCGGCGCCTGAGACGACGCCTGACAGGATCACCGCGCCGCCGGCAGTGCGTACCTCGATAGGCTCGTCGGGCATCACCTCGGCCAGCCGCTGTTTCAGCTCCGACGTGTCGATGCCGACGATGATATCGACATTGGCGATCAGCTGCCCGTTCTCACCGAGCAGCGTCAGGGTCGTGGCCCCACGTGCGCGGCCGAAGATGTAGATGGCGCGATCCGACAGCGGCGAGACATCCGCAATCTCTGGCTGCGCAACCGACACCTCGACGAAAGGCTGGACGCTTTCGACGACGATGGCGCGGTTGACGAGGACGAGAACGTCGTCCGACGCAAGCCCGCGCGCCGTGCGCAGGACTGTCTGGGCCTGGGCCGACGTGCCCAGAATTGCCAGCAACAGGCCGGCGGTGACTACCAAGCACCAAAGAGACTTTGGAAAGTCGCGTTCCAGCATCACGTTGAATGCCCCCCGATGCATTTCTCGGTTTCGCTCTCGGCGCACTAAGCCATGCGCCAGCAACTACGACCACACGATAAATGGGGAAAGAAACGGAACACGTCCGACGCGTGGCAGAACTGCCGCAAGTAGGGGCACTCGCGTTTAACGGGAAAAGAGTAAACGAGCAGAGAGTGACAGTGGATCCACTCTAAAACTCTGCTCAGTCGACCGTTATTGTCTGCGCGCCGCCAGTACCGCGACGGACACGAACAGTCGTGCGTTGCACGGCTGGGCCACTTTCCTGGCGCTCTACGCCACGAAGATCGTCAAGACCAACGGTCGAACCCTCTTCGCCTTCTTTCGCAACATCGCCTGCGCCGCGAAGTGTGAGCGACAAGCGACCGATCTGCTGAGCCAGCGCGAGCTTTTGCGCCTCCCGGGCGCTCACCTCAACGGTCGCCGTGCTGCCGAGGCGGGGACCCAGCGAGTTTGTCCCCTGTTG
>JBCCSW010000099.1:0-11881 GCA_039199465.1 Pseudomonadota bacterium | reverse complement strand
GGCCATACCACCCAGTTTGGCGAAGGACCGCCGGTGCAGCGTACCTGCGCCGCCGCTGACCGCACCGGCCACGCGATACTGCATACGCTCTACGGGCAGAGCCTTAAGAACAATGCCGAGTTCTACATCGAGTATTTCGCCACCGATCTGATCATGTCGGATGACGGCGAGTGCCAGGGCTGCATCGCCTGGAACCTGGAAGACGGCACGATCCACCGCTTCGCTGCGAAGATGGTCGTGCTGGCGACCGGCGGCTATGGCCGGGCCTATTTCTCGGCCACCTCGGCGCATACCTGCACGGGCGACGGCGGCGGCATGGTGGCGCGCGCCGGCCTGCCGCTGCAGGACATGGAGTTCGTGCAGTTCCACCCCACCGGCATCTACGGCGCCGGCTGTCTGATCACCGAGGGCGCGCGCGGCGAGGGCGGCTATCTGACCAACTCCGAAGGCGAGCGCTTCATGGAGCGCTATGCGCCGACCTACAAGGACCTCGCCAGCCGCGACGTGGTCAGCCGCTGCATGACGATGGAGATCCGCGACGGCCGCGGTGTCGGCCCGAACAAGGACCACATCCATCTGCACCTGAACCACCTGCCGCCGGAGACGCTGGCGGCCCGCCTGCCCGGGATCAGCGAGAGTGCGAAGATCTTCGCCGGCGTCGATGTCACGAAAGAGCCGATCCCGGTGCTGCCGACCGTGCATTACAACATGGGCGGCATCCCGACGAACTATTGGGGCGAGGTGCTGCGCCCGACGGCCGAGGATCCCGACGCCACGGTGCCGGGCCTGATGGCGGTGGGCGAGGCCGGCTGCGCCTCGGTCCACGGCGCGAACCGCCTCGGCTCGAACTCGCTGATCGACCTCGTCGTCTTCGGCCGGGCGGCAGCGATCCGGGCCGGCAAGACCGTCGACCGCGCTAGCGCCATCCCGACGCTGAACGACAAGGAGGTCGACCGGGCGATGGATCGGTTCGACCGGCTGCGCCATGCTGACGGCGCCACGCCGACGGCGGCGCTGCGTTCCGACCTGCAGGTCGCGATGCAGGAGGATGCCGCCGTGTTTCGGACGGCCGAGACGCTCAAATCGGGTTGCGACCGGGTGGCGGCGATCCATCAGCGCGCCTCGGACATCCGTGTCACCGATCGCTCGATGATCTGGAACTCAGACCTGATGGAGACGCTGGAGTTCGAGAACCTGCTGCCGAACGCGCTTGCGACCGTGTTCGGGGCCGAGGCGCGGACTGAAAGCCGCGGCGCCCATGCCCGCGAGGACTTCACCGAGCGTGACGACAAGAAATGGCGCGTCCACACCCTCGCCTGGATCGCCGAGACCGGACGCGTCCGGCTCGATTATCGCGGCGTGCATGTCGACCCCCTGACGGGCGAGAACGAGGGCGGCATCCCGCTGGCCAAGATCGCGCCGAAGGCGCGGGTCTATTGACAGGGTGTAGATAGGAGCCATCACGGCGCGCCGATCAGCGTTGATGCGACGATGGTTGGGGCAAGGGCGCCCCGCGGGCGTCGCGAGATCGTGACGCGACCCTGACAGGTAAAGGAGCACCAACACCATGTTTGCATCGATCGGCATCGTGATCTCGGTGGTCATCGCCTGCTTCATCGTTCTGCAGGCCTCGGCAGCCGGTGCGGCGGCCCGCATCACCATCCCTGTGGCCGGGGGCTGCGCGGCAGTGATGGCCGCGTTCTGGGGCATGGCGATCGAGACGCTGATCCCGGGCCCCGATTACTGGGACCGGGTCGTCGAACAGACCGCGACCAACTTCTTCGCGGCGGGTATCGGCGGCATGGCGTTCGGCTGGGCCACCGTGACCCTCATCGCCAAGATCAACGCGTTCAGGGAGAAGTACCCCGACCGGTGAACACCGCGACGCATATCGCGCGATCGGAAGCCGGGGCGGCGCGGCCGACGGTTGGGGCCGCTGGCGGACGCACGGCCGAGGAGATTGCCAGCCTGCACGCCTTTCGGATCGAGCGTGCCCGCCGTTGGTTCGAAGAGCAGACCGCGGCAGCACCATCGCGCCATTGTCCCGTATGCGACTTCCAGGGCCCGTTCAGTCCGGTGCGCAACAAGATCGGCACCTGGTGTCCGGCGTGCGACAGTCGACCGCGCCACCGGCTCTTTGCCCTGTGGCTGGCGCGCCATGGCGGGCTTCGGCCGGGCATGCGGGTCATCCATTTCGCGGCCGAGCCAATGGCCCGCGCCGGGTTCGAAGCGGCGGGCTGCGTCTATCGAACGGCCGATATCGTGCCCGGCTTCGATCTGACGCTCGACATCACCGCGATGGCCCTGCCCGATGCGTCGGTCGACCTGCTAATCGCCCATCATGTGGTTGAACATGTCGACGATTGCGCCGCCCTCGGCGAGATCGGCCGCGTTCTGGCGCCAGGGGGCCGCGCCGTCCTGAGCGTCCCGATCATCGAGGGCTGGGACGAGACACTGGAGATGACGGACGCCACGACGCCCGAGCAGCGGCACGCCCTCTACGGCGATCCCGACCATCTGCGCTTCTACGGCCGCGACTGGCGACAGCGCATCGCGGCAGCCGACCTCGCGCTGACCGAGTTCGCGGCTGTCGAACCCGATGTCAGCCGCCATGGCCTGAACCGCGGAGAGCGGCTGTTCATCGTCTCGCGCGAGGAACAGGAGACCTGCGCGCCATGACGCAGGCGGTGCCGATCGAACAGCGCCCGGGCAAGTTCTCCCGCGCGCTGCCCCGCCCCGCGCCGACAACGGCCGCGCGGGTCGAGCGCTGGCTGAAGGGCGAGGCCCCGGCCAGGCTTGCGGCGCTCGGCCGTGGCGCCATCGACGACGCCCGACGCGGCAGCCTGGCGCCCACGCCCGTGCAGCGCGCGGTGATCGCGCTCGCCCGCGGGGCACCGGCGTTCCGCTCCGCCGCCCGCGCCCATGCGGCGCTCGCGCTCGCCCGCCTCCGCCCCGGCGCGATCGATGCGGATTGGCATGGTCTGGTGCTGCGTCACTATCCGCTCATGACCTCCAGCTATCGGCTGATGCTGCTGGCTGGCAGGCGCTATCAGGCCGAGGAGTTCGCCTTCCTCCGCCAGCATGCCGGCGACGGCGTCTTCCTGGACATCGGCGCCAATGCCGGCGCCTACACCTTCTGGGCCGCCGCAACATGGCCGGATCGCGAGATCCTGGCCTTCGAGCCAGACGACCTCCTCGCCGCTGCCCTTCGCCAGAACATCGCTGCCACCGGCGCGCCCGCTCGTCTGTTCTCCTACGCCCTCGGCGACCGCGACGGGGCCGAGGACTACTCGCCCGGACAGGAGAGCTTCGTCGCCGGACGCGACACGGTCGAGAAGCCGGTGCGCCGCTTGCTGCCAATCCTGAAGCGCAAGTCGATCGCGCGCATCGGCGCCCTGAAGATCGATATCGAGGGCTATGAGGACCGCGCCCTGATGCCCTTCCTGGCCGAGGCGCCGGCGGCGCTGCTGCCCCGTGCCGTGCTGATCGAACACCTCGCAGCCCCGCTTTGGCACAGTGACGTGATCGCGGCACTGGGCGAGGCGGGCTATCGCACCGCATTCAAGAACGCGACTAATTCTGGTCTTGTACGAACGCACTGAAACGACTGGAAAAGAGCCATGCCCTGACCGCGGGGCAGAGCCGAAGGAGACGACCGATGGCCGAGTTCACGCTGCCGAAGAACTCGAAAATCACCAAGGGACGCACCTGGCCGAAGCCGGAGGGCGGAAACCTGCGGGAGTTTCGGATCTATCGCTGGGATCCGGACACGCCGGACAATCCGCGCGTCGACACGTATTTCGTTGATCTGGACGACTGCGGCCCGATGATCCTGGACGCGATCATCTGGATCAAGAACAAGATCGATCCGACATTGACGTTCCGTCGCTCATGCCGCGAAGGGATCTGCGGCTCCTGCGCGATGAACATCGACGGTACCAACACGCTCGCCTGCCTCAAGGGCATGGACACGATCCGGGGCGTCGTGAAGATCTATCCGCTGCCGCATATGCCGGTCATCAAGGATCTGATCCCAGATCTGACGCACTGGTACGCGCAGCATGCCTCGATCAAGCCGTGGCTCGAGACAGAGACGCCGACGCCCGAGCATGAGTGGAAGCAGTCGCCCGAGGAGCGCTCGAAGCTCGACGGCCTCTATGAGTGCGTGATGTGCGCCTGCTGCTCGACCTCGTGCCCCAGCTATTGGTGGAACGGCGACCGCTACCTGGGCCCGGCGACGCTGCTGCACGCCTATCGTTGGATCATCGACAGCCGGGGCGAGGCGACTGGCGAGCGCCTCGACGCGCTCGAGGACCCGTTCAAGCTTTACCGCTGCCACACGATCATGAACTGTGCCTCGACCTGCCCGAAGGGCCTGAACCCCGCCAAGGCGATCGCCGAGATCAAAAAGATGATGATCGAGCGCACGCTCTAGGCGCCGCGAACCGGCATCGTCGGCGCTGGCGACTGTTAAACGTCAGCGCTCCCACGGCAGCAGCGAGTCGTAGCGGGCGCGCTCGGGCGACAATGGCCGTCCTCGGTCAGGCTCACGATCGCCGAGATCCTCGAAGATCATGTAGGTGTTCGTGCCGACATAGCCGTCGGGCGCCCGGCAGGTCCGCTCGATATCCTGTCTTGACAGCCCTCCGCGCCGCTCGGCCATGCGGGCACATCCGTGCACCGTCCAGTCGCCGACGGAAAAGCGGACGCCGAAGCTGTGCACCATGACCCAGGCCGCGAGCGTCGTGAAATAGAACGCGACGACCATCGGCACGAACAGCGCGGCGAGCGACACAAACCGCCGGGCGCTCGCTAGCCATGGCAGCGCACCGACAGAAAGCACGGCCAGGATCGGCCAGAGCTCGGTGCGGTAGCGCATCGTGACGGTAATGTAGGCAAGCGTGGCGATGGCCGTGCCCGCGAAGGTCAGCAGCAGCAGCGCCGCGGCGGCACGGTCGCGCCCGACGCCCGGCGCGGGGTGACCATGCTCGGCGACGCGCAGCAGCGCCCAGAAGACGACGCCGAGGATCGCGAACGCCACCGAGAAGGGCTCGGAACAGACCGCGCCGTTCGCCACGAGCATGAGACCTGGCGAGAACAGGAACAGGCTGACCGAAATGGCGTCAGCGGGCGCGCACGGCAACATGGGGCCATCCATATCGCGCTCCAAACTCATCCACGGCGTGTCCATGCACGTCGCTTTCTCGGCTACAACAAGGTCGGGAGAAATTTCAGCGCGGTGGCCCTGGCCTCAGCGTTCGCCGACACTCGTCCCAAGCGCGCCGGCCACAACTGCGCTGGCCCCCAGCGAGCTGGCCCCCAGTGCGCCGGCCCGTCCTGGAGCTTCGTCGACGGTCAATTCCTCGAGGCGCGAGGCAGTGCGGGCGAACTCGAACGAGCCGTCGCCGGTCTCGTACAGCCTGTCAGGCGGCGCATCGGCCGAGATCCAGAGCCGGATGCGCTTCTCGTAGAAGGCGTCGATCAGGGTGACGAAGCGTTTCGCCTCGTTGGCGCGGCCGCGGTCCATCGAGGGTACGCCGTCGATCAGGAAGGCATCGAAGCGGCGCGCGATCTCCAGGTAGTCGCCGGCGCCGAGCGGTCGGCCGCAGAGTGCCGCGAAATCCGAGCGGCCAACCGCGCCGGCAGCGCGTTCGATGGTCACCTCGCGCCCCTGGATGGTGAAGGTCAGCGGCTTGCCCTCGCCGGCGCCGCCCGCGGTCTCGCGCATCCAGGCGGCATCCATCGCCGCCGCCGCTGCGGCACCCAGCGGAGAGAAGTACCGGTTCGCCCCCTCGCGCCCCCGGCGGTAGTCGGTTGCGCTGGAGAGCTCGACCACGTCTACGCGTTCTTTGAGGAGCGCTATGAAAGGCAGGAACTGATCGCGGTTCCAGCCGTCCTTGTAGAGATCGTCCGGCGGGCGGTTCGAGGTCGCGACGACGACCACGCCGCGCTGGAACAGCGCCTCGAACAGCCGGCCCAGGATCATCGCGTCGGTGATGTCGGAGACCTGGAACTCGTCGAAGCAGAGCAGCGTCGCACCCTCCGCCACCTCGTCGGCGACGCTCGCGATCGGGTCGTTGACGCCGCTCTCGCGCGCCACATGAACGCCGGCATGGATCTCGCGCATGAAGGCGTGAAAATGCACGCGCCGCTTCGGCCGGACCGGGGCGCCGTCGAAGAACAGATCCATCAGCATCGACTTGCCGCGCCCGACCCCGCCATAGAGATAGAGCCCGGTCAGCGAGACCATGCGATGCGGCGCACCGCGGCCGAAGCCGAACCAGCCGCGTGCGACGCGCTTGCCGCTGGAGGGCGCATAATCGACCAGGCGGTTGTGCAGAAGCTGCAGCTTGCCGACGGCGGCGCGCTGGGCGGGATCGGCGCGGATCTCGCCCAGCTGCACGAGATGCCGATAGCGCGGCATCGGGCCGAGCGCCGGATCCGGTTCGGCCTCGCGAGATGCCTCAGGTGCCATGGCGCACTCCATCCGTGACCAGGATGCTTATGGCGCATCGCGGAGTGCTCGCAACCGGCTGGCGCGCGACCTGCGTCATGAGCGCATCAAGATCGTTCATGCGAGGCGTCAAGAAAACTCGTTTGACGCCCCAGCCGCCCGCGCCCAGGGTCGCGACGCATCAGCGACAGCGGAGATCGGCATGCGCCGGCTTGATCCGACGACGAGCATCATCCTTGCCGGAGCGATCGTCCTGGCGATCTCGTTCGGCGCGCGCGCCACCTTCGGCGTGGTGTTGGAGCCGATGTCGAGCACGTTCGGCTGGCCCCTCGCCACCTTCTCGCTCTCGCTTGCAATCCAGAACATGGTCTGGGGCCTCGCTCAGCCGGTGTTCGGCGCCATCGCCGACCGCTATGGCGACCGGATCGCGCTTTGGATCGGGCTCGGCTTCTATGTCGTCGGCATGGTGTTGTCGGCGCTCGGCACGCTGCCCTGGATGCAGCATCTGGGCGCGGGGCTGCTTGTCGGCATGGGCATCGCCGGCACCGCTTTCGGCATCGTGCTGTCGGTTGTCGGACGCGCCGTGCCTGAGGAGCGGCGCTCGATGGCGCTGGGTCTGACCTCGGCCCTGGGCGCGTTCGGACAGGTCGCGATGCCCCTTCTGGCGGGCTGGCTGACGGTCGGCTTCGGCTGGCAGACCACCTTGATCGTGATGGCGGCTCTGCTGCTGCCCATCGCGCTTTGCATCCCGCGGCTAACTCCGCGGGTCGGCGGCACGGCGGGCCTGATCGGCGCCGATGCCGAGGTCGCGCTGTCGACCATGCTCGGCCGGGCGGCGCGGCATCCGAGCTATATCCTGTTGACGATCGGCTTTTTCGTCTGCGGCTTCCACGTCGCCTTCATGACCGCGCATCTGCCGACCTTCGTGGCCGAGGCCTGCAACTCGGTCACTCTGGGCGCGACATCGCTGGCGCTGATCGGGCTTGCCAATGTCGGCGGGACGCTTGCGGCGGGCCGGCTCGGCGCGAGCTATCCCAAGCCCTACATCCTGTCGGCGATCTATGCGCTCAGGGCCGTTGTGATCCTGGTCTTCATCACGCTGCCCATCACGCCGGTCTCGGTGATCATCTTCTCGCTGGCCATCGGCGTGCTGTGGCTCTCGACCGTCCCGCTGACCTCGGCACTGGTGGCGGGCATGTTCGGGCCGCGCGCGCTCGGCACGCTCTACGGCATCGTTTTCCTCGGCCACCAGGTGGGCAGCTTCCTGGGCGTCTATCTCGGCGGGCGGCTTTACGATGCGACGGGCAACTACGACCTGATCTGGTATGCGGCGATTGGGCTCGGCGTGTTCTCGGCCATCGTGCATCTGCCAGTGCGCGAGCAGGCCTGGCAGCCGAGCGATGCGGGAATGCGCGCAACCTGACGCTCGGCCCGGTTGGGGCGAGCAGGCGAGGGATAGGACGCATCCCACGACCTCGACCCCGAGATCGGACACCTGGCGCGATGCTGTAAACGGCAGCGTTTATCGCATTGGGCGTGGCAGCGGCCTCGCTCCCGCCACGCTGGGCGGTGACAACGCCGCATGAAGATCGAGAGCAACACGCCGCAGCGGCTGGTGCTGCGCGACCGGCCGATCCTGATGCCCTGCGCACTGCTCGGTGGTTCGGTGTCGTGCCTCTACGGCGTGCTGGCACCGGAGGCCGGGCAGACCGTCCTGATAACCACGCTGATGGTGCTGGTCTCGGCGGCGATGGGGCTCGCAGCCTGGTGGTACGCGCCCTGGCAGCGGATCGTCTTCGACCGCAGCGCCGGCGAGGTCATCCACCACGTCCATCGCCTGGGCCGACACAGCACCCACCGCATGCCGCTGCAGGCGATCCACCGCATCCGTCATGAGAGTCACATGAACGACAGCAGCCGTAGCTATCGGCTGGTGCTGGAGACCGCCGGGGGCGCCTGGCCGCTGAGCGCCATCTTCACCGGCGGCCGCCACGACGAGACCGAGACCGCGATCCGCGAGTGGCTGACCCGCCCCGACTGACGAGGCGCGGAGCACCGTCAGGCGAGCGAGGCCGGCTAGCCGCACTTAGGCAGAAGCCGCGGGGAGCCGCGACGACCGCCCCGACGCTGAGCGGTAGGAGACCGTCGTGATCCTTCGGCGGATTGGCCGACACGCCCGCCAGCGAAACGCTCGCGACGTTGCTGGCCAAGACCGACCGGAGGGACGACTGGGACCATCACGCGTTCGCCGCGTTCGGGTCCGAGACGGACAACGGCAACCCTGGCATCGGCATCCTGCGGCTCGCCAAGGATGACGAGAAGACCGACGATCTTTCGCGCTAGGATGCGTGATCGGGGTCGGCATCTTCCACGGGGTCGAGTGCGCCGGCCGGCGGCCGCTGCCGCGGACCATCATGTGACACCGGCCGATATCGACGTCCGAGAGCCTTGCGCGGTGCAGCCGCCCGTGATGTCGTAACGTAAAGTTCCTCTCCGAGACGTGACCCCATGCGCATCATCGAGACGACATCCGACCGGCTGGTCCTGGAGAATGACGCGCGGAAGACCCGCAAATGGGCGCTTGGGATCGGGGTGGCGCTGATCCTGGGCGCGCTTGGGCTGATCATCGCCGGGGGCGACTACGTGCTGATCGGGCTGATCGTGGGCGCGGTCGGCGGCGGGATCGCTTACATGGCACTGACAGTCGAGTACCGACGCGCGACTTTCGCGCGGCCCGACGGGACCGTGACCCTCTTCGTCGAGAAATCGTTGCCGCCAAGCAAGGGCGAGACCGTGATCCCGCTCGCCGACATCACAGGGCTTGCGACCGAGCGCACCGTTGAGCGGACCTATCGCGGGCGCGATGCCCAGGACATGCAGTCGAGCTTCGCGAACCCGGACACGACACTGGTCGCCGTGAAGCTGCGCATGGCCGACGGCGCGCTGCATCTGCTGGCCGGGAAGCAGGGCCCCGACGGCGCCGGCGCGATCTGCACGGCCGTCGGCACCTGGCTCGGCATCAGCACCACGCCCGAGCCACTGATGCCCGAGCCGCTGGTGCCGCCATCGGGGTGAGCCGGGCACGCTTGCCATCGATCCGGAAGCGACCCGGCCGTTGACAGTATCGGTCCGGGCGGCGTAACGGCCTGCGACGCCGGTCAGCGATGGTTCGCCCACCGGCGCTTTTGGCGTTGCGGCACTCGGCCCCCACATCAGGCTTGGGCCGCATCGAAAAGGAATGGCGATGTTCGAGGCGCTATCAGACCGGCTTGGCGCGACGCTGGAGAAGCTGACCGGCAAGGGTGCGCTGAGCGAGGCCGATGTCGCGGCCGCGATGCGCGAGGTGCGCACGGCGCTGCTTGAGGCCGACGTCTCGCTGCCTGTCGCGCGCGGCTTCATCAAGCGCGTCAGCGAAAAGGCGACCGGCACCGCCGTCCTCAGGTCCGTCACCCCGGGCCAGCAGGTGGTGAAGGTCGTCCATGACGAGATGATCAAGGTTCTGGCCGGCGAGGATCCCGAACCGGCCAAGCTGAAGATCGACAGCCCGCCCGCGACCATCATGATGGTCGGCCTGCAGGGTTCGGGCAAGACGACGACCACCGGCAAGCTGGCCAAACGCCTGGCCGAGCGCGACGGCAAGCGGATCCTGATGGCCTCGCTCGACACCCGCCGCCCAGCGGCGATGGAACAGCTTGCGGTCATCGGCACCCAGATCGGCGTCGATACGCTGCCGATCCAGCCCGGCCAGGACGCGGTCGCGATCGCGAAGCGCGCAAAGACGCAGGCGAGCCTCGGCGGCTATGACGTGGTCATGCTCGACACCGCAGGCCGTCTCAGCATTGACGACGAGCTGATGACCGAGGTCGAGGCGGTACGCGACGCGGCCGCGCCGCGCGAGACGCTGCTGGTGGTCGACGGTCTGACTGGCCAGGACGCGGTCAACACGGCCGAGAACTTCGACACCCGCATCGGCGTCTCGGGCGTGATCCTGACGCGCATGGACGGCGATGGCCGCGGCGGCGCAGCGCTCTCGATGCGGGCAGTGACCGGCAAGCCGATCAAGTTCGTCGGCCTCGGCGAGAAGATGGACGCGCTGGAGGAGTTCCATCCCGAGCGCGTCGCCGGCCGCATCCTCGGCATGGGCGACATCGTCAGCCTGGTCGAGAAGGCGCAGGAGACGCTGGAGGCCGAGCAGGCCGAGCGCATGATGAAGCGCTTCCAGAAGGGTCGCTTCGACATGAACGACCTGCGCGGCCAGCTGGAGCAGATGATGAAGATGGGCGGCATGCAGGGCATCATGTCGATGCTGCCCGGCATGGGAAAGCTGACCAAGCAGCTTGAAGGCGCGGAGATGGACGACAAGGTGCTGAAGCGCCAGATCGCCATCATCCAGTCGATGACCAAGGAAGAGCGGCGCAAGCCCGATCTGATGGCGGCCAGCCGCAAGAAGCGCGTCGCCGCCGGTGCCGGCATGGATGTCTCGGACGTCAACAAGCTGCTGAAGCTGCAGCGCCAGATGGCCGACATGATGAAGAAGATGGGCAAGATGGGCGGCAAGAAGGGCATGCGCGGCGCCCTGGCTCAGATGATGGGGGGCGGCGGCCTGCCGCCCGGCCTCGCAGCCCAGGCGCGGGCGCAGGGCGGCAAGGCGGCCGATGCGGCGAAGGCCGCGGGCGTGCCGGGCGGGCTGCCGCCGGGCTTCCCCGGCCTCGGTGGCCCTGGCGCACCTGCCCTGCCGCCGGGCCTGTCGGGCTTCGGGACCAAGAAGAAATGACCGACGTGCCTGCCCTGGCGCCGCAGCAGCACATCGCGCTGCCCGAGGTGACGCTCGTGACCGAACGGCTGGTCCTGCGCACGCCGAAAAGTGCCGACTGGCATGCCTTCGCGACATTCTTCGCGAGCGAGCGCGCGCGCTTCGTGGGCGGCCCCGCCGATGCGGCACAGGGCTGGCGCGCGCTTGGCCATATCATCGGGCACTGGGTGCTGCGCGGCTTCGGCAGCTTCATCGTCACGCCGAAGGGAGAGGACCGGGCGATCGGCGCCTCGGGCCCCTGGCAGCCGATCAACTGGCCCGAGCAGGAGATCGCCTGGACGATCTGGGACCCTGCCGTCGAGGGGCGCGGGATCGCCCGCGAAGCCGCCATCGCCACGCGAGCCTATGCCTATCGCGTCCTCGGCTGGACGTCGGCGGTCAGCTATGTCGACCCCGAGAACCACCGTTCCGCGGCCCTGGCCGAGCGTCTCGGCTGCACGGTCGACCCCGATGGCCAGACCCCGTTCGACGAACCCTGCCTGGTCTATCGCCACCCTTCACCCGCCGAGCTCGCGGCATGAACATCGCCCTGCCTAGCGCCGCCGCAAATCCGATCACCGACGTTGCGGCGCCGGCGAGCGAGGCCGAGCGGCTGACCCTGCGCGGCCGGGCGG
>JBCCSW010000098.1:0-11886 GCA_039199465.1 Pseudomonadota bacterium | reverse complement strand
TTACGACGACGATACGGGACTGCCGGTGATCGGCCGCAAGCCGACGACCGAGCCGGACGGAGTGAAGATGCGTCACGCTGATAACCGCGCCCTGGTGCGCTATTGGCACGCGCTGCGCGGCGGGCGGACGTGTCCCGACCGCGCCGAGGTCGATCCGCGGCACATGCTCTGCGATATCGGCCACCTCTTCATCCTCGAGGATCTCGGTCAGGGCAACATCCGCTTCCGCCTGGCCGGCAGCGCGCTGGTCGACGTCTTCTGGATGGATCTCCGGGGCATGCCGGCACAGGCGATCATGGCGCCCGAGGCGCGCGAGAGCCTGCGTGCGCTGATCAGCGAGACGCTGGCCGAGCCCGGCATCGGTCATGCCATCCTGCACCGCGTCGGCACCGATGGCGCGGCCGGGCGGGCGGCGTGGGAGATCGTGCTGCTGCCGCTGCGCTCGGACCGCGGCGGCATCGACCGGGTGATCGGGGCGATCCGCGCGCTTGAGGATGGCGAGGTCGATACCGCCCAGCCGCCCGTCAGCTTCACCATCGCCGAGATGGAGATCACGCCCGTCTCCACCGAGGATTCCGACTGGCTGCGCGAAAGCGCCGGCATGGCGGAGGGCGCCGATCCGTGGGAGCGGGCGCTGGAGCGCTCGCAGCGCAATGGCCTGCGCAGTATCGAGGGCGGACGCGAAGGCGAGGAAGAAGCCACGCCACGCGCGCTGACGCGCAACGATCTGAAGATCATCGACGGTCACTGAGCCGGCCACAGCCGTGACGCGCGGGGCGGTGCTGAAGCGCCTCCCCGCGCGTCTGCGTCCTAGGTGGGGGTTCTTGAGATCAGCGATCCAAGGGTCGCTCAGCCGCCGCCGAGTTGGCGCGCGGCATCTCGGACGGCGTGGCCGAGGCCGCCAAACCCCGTGAAACGGCGCACGAAGGCTAGGCCCAAGCGCTCGGCCGCTGCCTCGGCCGCGCGGTCGAGCGCGGGATCGTCGGTCTGCGCCAGGTAGACCACGCGATCATAATGCCCGAAATAGCAGTCGCGCAGTTCCGGATGGCGGTCGAGGCCGAGCCCGCGCCAGACGATCGCGTCGAACTGCCGGGCCAGGAAGTCGGTCAGATAGAAGGCGCCGATCTCCTCGTCCGCACGGGATGCGAAGGTCTCGGGCCCCTCGAAGAAGGCATAGCAATGCGGGCCGGCGATGCGCGCCACGCCCTCCTCGGCGCAGACGGCATCGATCGCGCCGCCGGTCCCGCATTCGGCATAGAGCACCGAGATATGCCGATAGCCCTGCCGCTTGCCGTCTTGCACGCGCATCCGTACCGCCTCGGCGATCTTGTCGGGGCGGTTGTGCAGAAGCGCCGGCAGGCAGGTGAGGTCGATCGCCTGAAGGCCGTCCTGGCGCACCAGCGCCAAGACCTCGCGTGCCAGCGCACCGCAGGCCACCAGAAGCACGCGGTCATGCGGGTCTACCGCCCCGGTCGGCAGCGCCAGCCCCTCGGCGGTCAGGGCGTCATCGGCAGGGGCGCTGGCCCGCACGGCGGCAACGACCCCGGCGGTCAGCCGACGGCGGCAAGCTGGTTGTGCTTGCGGGCCATGAACTCCTTGGCGGTCTCGACGGCGACGGCAGCATCGCGGCAATAGGCATCGGCGCCGATCGCGCGGCCGAATTCCTCATTCAGCGGCGCGCCACCGACGAGGACGACGTAATCGTCGCGGATGCCGTCGGCGACAAGCTTGTCGATCACCACCTTCATATAGGGCATCGTCGTCGTCAGCAGCGCCGACATGCCGAGGATGTCGGCCTCCTCGCGCTGGATCGCCTCGATGTAGTTCTCGACCGGGTTGTTGATGCCGATATCGACGACCTCGAAACCGGCGCCCTCCATCATCATCGCGACGAGGTTCTTGCCGATGTCGTGGATGTCGCCCTTGACCGTGCCGATCACCATCTTGCCGAGGCGGGGCGCGCCTGTCTCGGCGAGCAGCGGCTTCAGGATCGCCATGCCCGCCTTCATCGAGTTGGCGGCCAGCAGCACCTCGGGCACGAACAGGATACCGTCGCGGAAGTCGATGCCGACGATGCGCATCCCCTCGACAAGCGCCTTGGTCAGCACGTCATAGGGCTGCCAGCCCCGTTCGAGCAGGATGTTGACGCCTTCGACGACCTCGTCCTTCAGGCCGTCGTAGAGATCGTCGTGCATCTGTTGGACGAGCTCGTCATCCGGCAAATCGGCAAGGATCAGGTCGTCGGAATCGTCGCTCATCGCACCCTCGCTCGGCATCGTCACCTCAGACGATGGTGACGGTCGGGGCGGCGGGCTTGAACAAACGCGTCACTGTCGGGTGCGAAATCGACGCATCCTGAGCAATTTACGCGTCACCGAGGCGCTTGGCGATCCGAGAGGCCTTCGCGGCGCCTCGCTGGGGCGCCCGGTGGGTCAACCGTCACGCTTCGGCAGCAGGGCAAAAGCTACCGTGACGCGCGGCCCGGGACGCCCCCGCAGCCGTTCTCGATCTGGTGGAACGGGTCGAGCTGTTTGGGGCGATTGCAGCCCCGCCGCCTCGCCCACGCCTGCGCTCACTCCCCCGATGTCGTGGCGCGTTCTGCTCGTCGGCGAAGGCACCCTCAAGCATGCGGATCGCTGACCGGGGCCCGCGCTTGACCGCGCTGGTGGACCGACGCCTCGCGGCCCTGCCTGAACGCATCACACATGCCCGTCGGTCCGTTCAGCGTCAGCCGCGGCGACGGCGGCGGCGCGCTGTGCCTTCGACCTCTCCCGTGCCGTCGGAGGCGGACGAGAAGCCGCCGAGCACCGCTTGGATGGCCTCATGCGCTGGCCGCTCGCCCCGCGGTCGCGCCTCAAGCGCAGCACGCATTGCCGTCAGGTGCTCGGCCGTCGTGCCGCAGCAGCCGCCGATGAGGCGTGCACCGGCGTCGCGGGCCATGACGGCGTACTCCGCCATCAGTTCGGGCGTGCCGTCGTAATGGATATGGCCGTCGACATATTTCGGAATGCCGGCATTGCCCTTGGCGATGATCGGCAGCGACGGGCCGGCAGCGGTGATGCCTAGCACGGTGCGCAAGAGGTCGGAGGCGCCCACGCCGCAATTCGCGCCGATGGCGATCGGGCGGGTGGCCAGCGTCTCGGCCAGCGCAGGATAGCTGTCGGAGGTGACGCCCATCATGGTGCGCCCCGCGGTGTCGAAGCTGAGCGTCGCGCAGAATGGCGCATCTTCCGCGGCCGCTGCCTCGGCGGCGGCGCGCAACTCCTCGGCCGCGCTCAGCGTCTCGGCCCAGACCACGTCGGCGCCGCCGTCCATCAGCCCGCGGATCTGGGCCCGGAAGGCGGCGACAGCATCCTCGTGCGGCAGGCTGCCGACCGGCTCCAGAAGCTCGCCCGTCGGACCGACCGAGCCCGCGACGATCACCGCCCTGCCCGCGGCGTCGGCCTCTTCCCGCGCCAGCCGGGCCGCGGCGGCGTTGATCTCGTGGACCCGGTCCTCGGCACCATGCAGCTTGAGGCGATAGGCCGAGCCGCCGAACGAGTTGGTAAGCACGAGGTCCGAGCCTGCCTCGATGAAGCCGCGATGCAGGGCGCGTACCTTGTCGGGTGCGTCGATATTCCAAAGCTCGGGCGCCTCGCCGGCCTCGAGCCCCATGGCAAACAACGACGTCCCCGTCGCGCCGTCCAGCAGCACCCAGTCCCGCTCATCCAGCATCCGACTCAGCGCATCGCCCATCGTAACCCCCGCAAACAACCCGCATAATCCCATGCGCGGCGATTGCGGCGGTTGCAAGGGTCAACGGTCGGCGCGCGGCGCGCTCAGGCGGCGCGATCACCGGCGGCCAGGGTGTCGAGACGGCGGATCATCGCCTTCAGACCGTTGGAACGCTGCGCCGACAGATGGCTCTCCAGCCCCAGACGGCCCAGTTCGGCCGGCGCGTCGATCGCCCGGATCTCATTCAGCGTCTGGCCGGAATAGAGCGCATGCAACAGGGCGATCAAACCGCGCACGATCATCGCGTCGCTGTCGCCGCGAAAATGCAGCCGCGCGCCGTCGCCATCGCCCTCGACCTCGGGCACCAGCCAGACCTGGCTGGCGCACCCCTCGACCTTGTGGACGTCGATCCGCTCCGCCTCCTCCAGCGGGGCCATCGCCTTGCCGAGGTCGATGACATAGCGGTAGCGGTCTTCCCAATCGTCGAAGAGTTCGAAGTTCTCCGCGATTTCCTCGAAGCGCGTGCTGGCCATCCGTCTCTCCGTCCCGTGCGCCGTTCAGATATTGGGCGCCGGCGGCCGCGTAAAGCGGCAGGGTGTCCAACGGCGGCGTGAGGCGGCGCCCCTTCCTATCGCCCGCACTCTGTGGTCAATCACGAAGCCGCGCTGGCGCCGCCGACCACGGCCTGGCGAGAGAGGATGCTTGAGGAAGGCCATGCCCCCTGCCCCAGTTGCCGTGACAGCGCCAAAGCCCGCCCCACCGCGGATCGTCGCGATGCTGGGTGCGGCGCTGCTGCTGTCGGCGACGCTGTCCGGCTGTTCACTGTTTCGCGACGACGAGGAGGAAGCCGCCGCCGCCCGCGCAGCGGCCGAGGCGGAGGCAGAGGCCGGGCCCGACCGTCCGGTTCCGGTGGACGTGGTCAGCGAGATCGAGATCGGGCGGTTGACCGACGGGATCGTCATCACCGCCTTCGGTGTCGCGCCGAGCGCCGGTTTCGCCACGCCCGAGCTTGCCGCACGGCGCGCGGGCGCGCCGGGACCCGACGGGTTTGTCGAGTTCGACCTGCTCGCCGTGCCGCCGGATCCGAGCTTCGAGATGCCGCAGGGCAGCGTCCGGGTGCGCGAGATCCGTGCCGACCAGCTGCTGCGCATCGACAGCCTTCAGGGCATCGCGGGCATCCGCATCCACGCGCTGAGGAACTTCCGAGAGCTTCGCTTCTAGGGCGCTGTCGTCGGACGCTGCGGCCGATGGAGAGATCGGCCGGGGACGACGCAGCGGCATGGCGGCGCGGCGGCGCAGCATGCGGATATACGGTGACTTTCACGCTGCAATGCCCGGCTCACTGTGCCACGCTACCGGCGGCGATGTTGTTTCTTTTCGCGTTCGATGACCGTGGTGATCAGCAGTTCCATCGGTATCCTCGGTTCGGTCGGCCGGCGCGGGCGCAATGAGCCGAGCGATGTGATCACCATTCAGCAGCGCCTGAATGCCCTCGGCGGCGACGCTCGCGCACCGCTTGCCGTCGACGGCGTCGCCGGGCACAAGACGACGGAGGCAATCGCCGATTTCCAGCGTCGCGTCGTCGGGCTTGGTAGCCCCGATGCGCGCATCGAGCCCGATGACAGGACGATCGGCGCGATGAACGATCCCGCCTCCGCCGGGATCTGGCGGCGCAACGGCGTCCAGCACCGCGCGGCGGTCCCGGCGCCCTCGCCCGGGCTGGCCGGGACCAGCCCCACCGGCACGCCCCTGCCCGCCATGCCGCATCCCGAGGAACGGGAGGGCACGGCCGCACCGGGCATGAACTTTGCGGGCAAGGGTTGGAGCGGCGCCTATCGCACCCGGCCGACCTGCACCTTCGATTTCGCGGCCAAGCTGCACGACCTCTATTATGCGGTAAACGACCTGTCGTTTTCGCTGCTGAAGCCCGTCGATCCCGTGATCGCCTCGAAACGGGCGCGGGCGGACATGATCTTCCACATCATGAACGATCATTGCCCGGCCCAAGGCGCCGCGGCCGCCTATGACTGGGTGTCGCGCAGTATCTTCCGGCCGCAGTCGGACATCGTCGAGGGCGACGGGTTCATCAACGTGATGGCCGAGCCGCAATACCTGATGCGGCTGAACCGGCCGCACGACTATCTGATGATCCCCTACAACGCGCTGCCGCGGGCACAGCGTCCCGTCGTGGAGCGCGTCGAGACGGGCAACTGGGGCACCCAAAGGATCGAGGAGCCCGACTATCTTGTACCGGTGGCCTATGACACGGCCCCGGGCTTCATCGCCTGGTACGACGCGACCTACGGCCCGGTGACGGAGCGTATTCGCAGGATGGAGGGCTTCTTGCTTTGAGCGCCCCGCCTGCCGCAGCTACAGTGGTACTTGAATTAGCCGTTTCAATTCACTGCTTTAAAATGGTTTAGAGGTTTAGAGCGTTCATTCAGCCTCGTGCCAATCGAGCACTTCGACGCCCTTTGGGCCCGCCTTCAGCGCCAGCGTGCCTTCCTTCAGCTTCAGCGCGTCGCGGCCGAAGGCGTCCAGGCGCCAGCCCTTCAGCGCCGGCACATCCGGGTTATCCTCGCCCGCCAGCGCGTCGAGCTCGGCCGTCGATGCGATGAGCTTCGGCGCGATGCCGAGATGGTCGGCGCGGGCCTTCAGGAACACGCGCAAAAGATCGGCGACGGCGGCGGAGCCCTCACGCCGACGGGGCGTCGGCGGCAAGCTCGGACGCTCATCCGGCGGCGTCGCCACGCCGGCGGCGACAGCCTCCAGGATGGCCTCGGCGGTCTCAGGCTTGCGGGCCTCGCGCTGCAACAGACGCAGCTTCGCAAGGCCCTCCATGTCGCGCGGCCGGGCGGCCGCGACCTCGATCAACGCATCGTCCTTCATCAGGCGCGAGCGTGGCACGTCACGCGACTGCGCCGTCGCTTCGCGCCAGCGGGCAAGCTCGCGGATCACCGCCAGCATCTGCCCGTTGCTGCTGCGTGCCTTGACGCGCCGCCAGGCCTCCTCCGGCTCGGTCGTATAGGTCGCGGGGTCGCGCAGGATCGCCATCTCCTCGGCCACCCACTCGGCCCGACCCGAGCTGTCGAGCCGGTTCGACAGCGCTTCGTACACGACCCTCAGATGGGTGACATCGCCGATTGCATAGGCGAGCTGCTTGTCGCTGAGGGGCCGGCGCGCCCAGTCGGTGAAGCGCGAGGATTTGTCGAGATCGGCCTTCGCGATCCGGCGCACCAGCGTCTCATAGCCGACCTGCTCACCGTATCCGAGCACCATCGCGGCGACCTGCGTGTCGAACAGCGGCTCGGGGATCACATTGCCCTGGTGGTGGAAGATCTCGATGTCCTGCCGCGCGGCGTGGAACACCTTCACCACCGACGGTATCGCCATCAGCTGCCAGAGCGGCGCGAGATCTAGGCCCTCGGCCAGCGGGTCGACGATCACCGCCGCGCCGCTCTCGGGCCCCTCGGCCCCGCTGACCGCCATCTGGATCAGGCAAAGCTGGGAATAATAGGTGCGCTCGCGCATGAATTCGGTGTCGACGGCCACATAGGGCTGTGCAGCGAAGTCGTCGCAGACGCGGGCCAGCGCGTCCGTCGTGCTGATGATCTCCATGGCGCAACCGATTACTGACGATTGGCGGGAGTGTCGCGCGCTTTCTTGCGCGCCAGTTGACGCATCGCCTAGGGAGATGCCCAACGGCAGCAGGATCGGTCGGGCAACCGGTCCATGAAACGAAGGGCGCACATGCAGACGCTGCTCGTGGCCAATCGCAAGGGCGGCGTTGGCAAGACCATGGTCTCGATCACCCTGGCTGCGGCGCTGGCGGCGCGGGGTTACCGCGTGGCGCTGGCCGATGCCGATGCGCAGCAGAGCGCGCTCGGCTGGCTGTCGCGCCGACCCGGCGACCGGCCCGCCATCCGCGGCATCAGCTGGGCCAAGGCCGGGCAGATCGGCGAGATACCCAAGAAGCTGGACTGGCTGGTGATCGATGCGCCGGGCGCACTGAAGGGCAGCCGTGCCGAGAAGCTGATCGCCGAGGCCAAGGCCGTCTTCACGCCCCTGCAACCGGGCCTGTTCGACCGCGCCTCGACCGAGCAGTTCCTGGGCGAGATCGACGAGATCAAGCGGATCGCCAAGGGCAAGGTCGGCGTGCATCTGATCGCCAACCGCCTGCGGCCCGGCCCGAAGGGCATCGCCGCGATCGACGCGTTGGCCGTGAATCTCGGCCGGCCGGTCGCAGCCTGGATCCCCGAGCGAACGGCCTATGGCGACATGGCGGCCGAGGGGCTGAGCGTGTTCGACAGCCAACGCGTGGCCTTTCGCCGCCTGCAGGCGGACTGGGCGCCGGCGCTGGCCCTGCTCGACGGCTGAGCCCGATCACAACCCTTCTCGACCCGGTTGGAACGGAAAGCCGCATCGCCACGTTTTACGTTGGAACGGTGGCGCGGCCATCAGGCGGCCGCGGCCCAGCGTCGGTACAAGACACCCAATCAAAAAGAGGCTTGAGCGCTATGACATCACTTCGCATTAGCGAGGCACCTGCTGGCAGAACCCTTCGCGGCGCGACCATCGCGGCCCTCGCCGTCGCGCTGACCGCCTGCGCGCCGATCCAGAACAATCCGCGCACCGCGACCGGCGCCGCTGTCGGCGCGGGCTCCGGCGCGCTGCTCGGCACGCTGGCCGGCGGCAACGACAGGCGCAATGCGCTGGTCGGTGCCGGCATCGGTCTGCTGGCCGGCGCGGCGGTCGGCCAATACCTGGACCAGCGCCAGCGCGCGCTGGAGGCCGATCTGCAGGGCACCGGTGCCGAGGTCGTGCGCGACGGCGACAGCCTGCGCGTCGTCCTGCCCCAGTCGATCACCTTCGCGGTCGACAGTGCCGATCTGGACCCGTCCTTTAGCCCGGTCGTGCGCGACATGGCCCGCAGCCTGCGCGAGGATCCGCGGAGCTACATCGATGTGGTCGGCCACACCGATGCGACCGGCACGTCCGAGTACAACCAGGGCCTGTCCGAACGCCGCGCCAGCACCGTCGCCCAGGCGCTTGTGTCGAGCGGCGTGCGCGGCGAGCGGATCGCCGCCTACGGCTTCGGCGAGGACCAGCCGGTCGCGACCAACGAGACCGAGTTCGGCCGCTCGCAGAACCGCCGGGTCGAGATCGTGATCGTGCCTGCGACGGGCTGATCGCTCGGTCGCAGCACGCGCGCTCTGCCGGTTCGAGCGCGGCACGCGGCCTTGATCCAGCGCCGCACCCCGCCACCTGACGGAGGAGGCGAGGGAGCGCGGGCATGAGCATCGTTGAGCAAGCTTCAGAGGTCTGGCCATCGCGCCGGCGCCTCTGGATCGAGATGATCGGGCTGTTCATCGGCGTCCCGGTCCTGATGCTCATCTTCTTCGGGCTCTATCCGTTCTTCCCTGTGCTGGTCGGTCTCGCTGGGGTGGCGGCGTCGCTGCTGACGATCACACCGGGCTTTCGCTGGCGCCAGCTTCTGCAGGGCGGCCTGGGACGGCATTGGCGGATCATCCTCGGCTTTAGCGTCGTCGCGATCCTGGCGGCGTCGACGCTGGTCCTCTGGCTGAGGCCCCATGCCTTCCTGTCGATGCCGATGCAGCGGCCCGGGTTGTGGCTGACCATCATGCTTGCCTATCCCGTCCTGTCGGCGCTGCCGCAGGAACTGATCTTCCGCGCGCTGTTCTTCCACCGCTACGGTGTGCTCTTCGCCTCCCGCGCGCAGCTCGTCGCGGCCAATGCCGTGGCCTTCGGGATCGGGCATCTGTTCTACCAGAACTGGGTGGCGATCACGCTCTCGGCCGGTGCGGGCGCGGTCATCGCCTGGGCCTATGGCGAGAGCCGGTCGTTCCTGCTGGCCTGGGTGCTGCACGCCATCGGCGGGATCGTGCTGTTCACCGCGGGCCTCGGGCTTTTCTTCTACCATGGTGCCGTCGCACCTTGAGGGGCGCTGACGGATCGTTCTGATCGTCTCGCAAGCCCCCGAAATTCAGGCGCAATTCGCAACGGACGATGTCCCGATACGGGACATCCCTGCCCTCCGGCACCACGCTGGAGGCACGGAGTGCTCAGGGTCTCCGGGCGGTCCTGTCGGCGTCTACCACTGGTGGCTACGAGGTGCCGTCGCTGGTTAACCCCCAACACCGGCGTCACCCGGCCGCGCCGTCACCCCCCAAAGCATGGCGCGGCCGGGATCCCCTCGACGGCATCTCTCGGCAGGGCAGCGACCGCCCTCGGGCCTCGGCCCGCCCCATCTGGCGGACGATGCGGCGTCCGGGGCCGGCGATCCGGCGCATGGCTTGACATCGCGAGGCCCGCGCGCCCAATGCCGCGGCCATCGATTGTGCCGACCCCCGGGGGACCCCCAATGCACGCCTATCGCAGCCACAAGTGCAACGCGCTCCGCGCCACCGATGTCGGCCACGACGTCCGCCTGTCGGGCTGGGTGCACCGGGTGCGCGACCATGGCGGCGTGTTGTTCATCGACCTGCGCGACCACTACGGCATCACCCAGGTGATCTGCGATCCCGATAGCGCCGCCTTCGCGACGGCCGAGAGCGTGCGCGCCGAATGGGTCATCCGGATCGACGGGGCGGTCAAGGCGCGGGCCGAGGACCTGAAGAACCCCAAGCTGGAGACCGGCGACATCGAGGTCTATGCCCGCGCGATCACCGTCCTATCCGCTGCGGACGAGCTGCCCTTGCCGGTCTTCGGCGAGCTCGACTACCCCGAGGACACGCGGCTCAAATACCGCTTCCTCGACCTCCGCCGCGAGACGCTGCACGCGAACATCATGCTGCGCTCGGCGGTGATCGCCTCGATCCGCAAGCGCATGACAGAACAGGGTTTCTTCGAGTTCCAGACCCCGATCCTGACGGCCTCGAGCCCCGAGGGCGCGCGCGACTTCCTGGTGCCGAGCCGGCTGCACAAGGGCAAGTTCTACGCCCTGCCCCAGGCCCCGCAGCAGTTCAAACAGCTCTGCATGGTCGCGGGCTTCGACCGCTACTTCCAGATCGCGCCCTGTTTCCGCGACGAGGACCCGCGCGCCGACCGCTCGCCCGGCGAGTTCTACCAGCTCGACATCGAGATGAGCTTCGTCGAGCAGGAGGACGTGTTCCAGGCGATCGAACCCGTGATGCGCGGGCTCTTCGAGGAGTTCGGTGAGGGCCAGCCCGTCACCCCGGTCTTCCCGCGCATCCCCTATGCCGAGGCGATGCTGAAATACGGCTCGGACAAGCCCGACCTGCGCAACCCCATCGAGATGCAGATCGTCTCGGCGCATTTCGCGGGTTCCGGCTTCAAGATCTTCGCCAAGATGCTTGAGACGCCGGGTAACGAGATCCGTGCGATCCCGGCGCCCACCGGCGGCAGCCGCGCCTTTTGCGATCGGATGAATTCATGGGCGCAGAAAGAGGGCCTGCCCGGTATGGGCTACATCTTCTGGCGCAAACGAGGGGCGCCAAACTCATTGAGAGAGCTTCTTTTATCGTGGGTGGGTCGTGAAGAGGTTGATCTAAATGAGCGCACCGAACTTCAAGAAATGGTGCCAGACGAAGTGAAGCCAGTTGTAAGAGAAATAGTGTCGATGATTGGCACTGGCGATGCCATCGATCGCATCAGAGCTGAAAAGAAGATCAAGACGTGCTTTCCCGGACCTGGAGAAGCTGAACCGGTGGGGCCGATCGCCAAAAACATCGGACCTGAGAGAGCGGAGGCGATCCGCGCCCAACTCGGCCTCGGTGACGGCGACGCGGCCTTCTTTCTCGCCGGTGACCCCAAGACATTTGTCGATGTCGCCGGGCGGGCGCGCAACGTGATCGGCAGCGAACTGGAGCTGACGGATACCGAGCGGTTCGATTTCTGCTGGATCGTCGACTTCCCCATGTACGAGTGGGACGACGAGGCGAAGAAGCTCGACTTCTCGCACAACCCCTTCTCCATGCCGCAGGGCGGGCTCGAGGCGCTGACCGAGCTCGATCCGCTACAGGTGCTCGGCTACCAGTACGACATCGTCTGCAACGGGGTGGAGCTGTCGTCGGGCGCGATCCGGAACCATAAGCCCGAGATCATGTTCAAGGCCTTCGAGATTGCCGGCCACGGCCGCAACACCGTCGAGGAGCGCTTCGGCGGCATGCTGAACGCGTTTCGCTACGGCGC
>JBCCSW010000097.1:0-11944 GCA_039199465.1 Pseudomonadota bacterium | reverse complement strand
GTGATGGTCCCAATGGTCGGCACTTGGGGCGGGACCTTTTACGGGGTGGGGACATTTCCTTTTGCGCGCTGCGAGGGCGCCTCGTGACGGCTGCGAGCGACGCGATACGCTTCCTTGAAGGTCTGTCGGTGCCTGAGGGCCCGCGCGCCGGCCGGCCGGTCAGGTTGGCGCCGTTCCAGAAGGCATTTGTCCGCGGTGCTCTGAAGAGAGACACGGCCGCGGCGGTGCTGTCCATCGGGCGCGGTAATGGCAAATCGGCGTTGTCGGCCGGGATCGCTCTCGGCGCCCTGCTGGGTGTCTGGGATCACCAGCCTCGGCGCGAGGTGGTGATTGCCGCACGTACCCGCGATCAGGCGCGCATCGCATGGTCTTTCGCCGAAGCCTTCGCCCGGACCCTGCCAGAGGACGTTCAGGCGGCGCTGCGCTTTCGCCGCTCGCCCCGGCTTGAGATCGAATTCGAGGGCGACGGCGGCGGGCACTTCCTGAGGGCCATCGCAGCGGATGGCCGTTCTGCCCTCGGCGGCGCTCCGGTCCTGGCACTGATGGACGAGCGTGGGCATTGGGCTGCTGATCGAGGTGATGCGCTCGAAGACGCGCTGATGTCGGGCCTCGGCAAGCGCGGGGGTCGCGCCCTGATCATCAGCACTTCGGCGCCCGACGATGCTCACCCGTTCTCGCGGTGGATCGACAGCCCGCCGCCGGGGACCTTCGTTCAGGAACACCGGCCCGCGCCGAGCCTTCCGGCGGATGATCTCGACAGCCTGATTGAGGCAAACCCCGGTGCGAAGTGTGGAATCGGGTCATCGGCGACCTGGCTGCAACAGCAGGCGGGACGCGCGATCGCCATGGGTGGGCATGCCCTCACGAGCTTCAGGCTGTACAACCGTAACGAGCGGGTGAGCGGCGAAGCCCGCGACGTCCTGCTGACGGTGGATGAGTGGCTTGCCGCTGAGAGCGATACGCCGCCGCCGCGCTCTGGTCCCGTCGTGGTCGGGATCGATCTCGGCGGTTCCGCGAGCATGTCCGCGGCGGCTCTGTACTGGCCAGAGACGGCACGGCTGGAAGCCTACGGCACATTCCCCGGAACGCCCTCACTGCTGGATCGCGGTCAGGCCGATGGCGTGGCCCGTCGCTATGCCGAGATGGCCGAGCGTGGCGAGATGACGGTTCTAGGCGAGAAGACGGTGCCGGTCGCCGGATGGCTGGCTGAGGTTATGCGGCGCGTCGAAGGGCTCACGATCTCGGCGCTGGTTGCCGACCGTTACAAGGAAGCCGAGCTGTCCGAGGCAATGCAGTGGGCAGGCGTTCGCGCCCCGATCGTCTGGCGCGGCATGGGATTCCGCGACGGTGGCGAGGATGTCGAGCGGTTCAAGCGCGCGGTCTTCGATGGGCGGGTGCGGTGCGCGCCGTCACTGCTGATGCGATCAGCTCTGGCCGATGCCGTCTGCCTTCGTGATCCGGCCGGGAACGCGAAGCTAGCGAAGGCTCGGTCGAAGGGCCGGATCGACCCGGCGGCAGCGGCTGTCCTGGCCGTGGCTGAGGGCGCTAGGCAGTCGGCTCGGCCCGCTGTCCGCATCCCCCGAGTGTTGTGGGTCTAGTCTGCTGAGACCAGCTCAATCCCTGTTACTAGGTCATAGATTCCAAGAATTGAGCCTAATGGCACTATGGGAATTCCAGCGATCATTAGATACCAGAGCAAGCCATCGTGCCCTCCGACAAAAACACCAATCAAATTATGGATCCATGTAAGAGCTGTGAGGGCTAAGAGAACTTGACGCATATCTTGCACCTTCGAAAAGCCACCGTGGAAGCATGAAAGGCTACCGACGGCAGTCAACCAAAATCATCCGAGATCGGCGCTGGCCGAGCCTCAGGCTTGCAGCTTTGCGCCGAGACGGTTGGTGCTGTGTTCAGTGCGGCGCCCGCGGACGGCTGGAAGTCGATCATATAAAGCCGGTACGCGATGCGCCTGACCTCGCCTTTGATCTCGACAACCTTCAATGCCTCTGCCCGTCCTGCCATGCGCGGAAGACGCGGGAAGAAATCGGCCTTGGGAAGCCAAATCCCGAGCGCGACAAATGGCGAGATGCCGTGCGACACCTTTTGCTGACCCGCAGTATCAGGTAGACTGCAACCAAGCCCGTCGTGATGACGCGTGATGCCCTTAGAAGGATTTACCATGCTGACGTCCGTTCGCCTTGCGCGTCGACAGTCTGAGATCCGCGAGCGCCTGTCGATCCTCGCGGCGAAAGACGACGCCACCGAAGACGAAACCCGCGAGCTCGAAAACCTCGACGGCGAGTATCGATCCAATGAGACGCGCTATCGCGCCGCTCTGGTCGCAGAGGACGATGAACGCCGGGAAGCCGGCGCCGAGTTGGAAACACGCAGCGATCGTGAGTGGTCGGATCTCTGCGGCAACTTCAAGATGGTCGAGGTGGCCCGGGCGCTCACCGAGCACGGGCAGCTGGCGGGCCAGACGGCCGAAGTGGTCGAGGAACTGCGCTCGCAGGCAGGCTTTGCCGGCATCCCGGTGCCTCTGGAAGCGTTGGAAATTCGCGTCGGCGAGACCGTCGCAAGCGGCACGCCCGACCCGATCACCACGCGGCCCATTGTGGACCGACTGTTTTCTGCGTCGGTGGCTCAGCAGATGGGCGCTTCGTTCGTCAGCATCCCTGCCGGTGCAACGGAATGGCCGATCACCACCAGCAGCGTGACGGCAAGCTGGGCAGACGGCGAGACCGCCGATGTCGGTGGTCCGACCGCCTTCACCACCACGGATCGGCCGCTTCGCCCCGATCACACGCTTGGCATCCAGGTGAAGCTGACCCGGAAGGCGATGAAGCAATCCGGGGCGGCGCTCGAAACCGCGATGCGCCGCGACGTTGCGGAAGCGATGCGCGTCGAGATGGACCGCGCCGTGTTCCTCGGCAGTGGGGCAAGCGGCCAGCCTACGGGCGTCTTCAACATCTCCGGCCTGACCTCGACGGCGATAGACGCGGCGCCGAGCTTCGACGTCTTCCTCGAAGAAGTCACCCAGTTCATGATCAGTAACACCATCACCTCGGCCGATCAGATCCGCCTTCTGATGCGGCCCGAGATTTTCAAGGCGCTGCATGCCGAGCTGATCTCGGGCACGGCCACCACCGTCTATGACCGGGTTGGCGGTCTCTTCCTTGGCCGCAGCGGTTCATCCGAGATCAACTTCTTCCCGCGCAACATGAACGTGTCGTCGAACGCCGTCGCGGCGCCTACCGGCTCGCCCGCGGCATCCTCGGCCCTTCTGACCACATCGACCGGTGGCGTGGCGCCGTTCTACGTCGGCACCTGGGGTGCGGTGGACATGATCCGCGACGTCTACAGCGACGCAAAGTCGGGCCAGGTTCGCCTGACGGCGCTGGCGACGATGAACCTCACCTTCAGCCGCGCCGAACAGCTGCGCATCCTGACGGGCATCCAGGGGTCGTGATATGCTCTGGGGTCCGACTGACGGCGGGCTAGAGCTTCGCCGCGGGCGCGATGGAAGCGTGACCATCGAGGGCAGGTTTCCCTACAATCGCCCCGCAGTCCTGAGCGATGGCGGCCGCACCGGCCGGCCCCGAAAGGAACGGGTCGCGCCCGGCGCCTTCAATTTCACGATCGAGGACGAGGATCGTGACATCCATTTCCTCGCCGGCCACAGCTTCGATCGCCCGCTTGCCTCGAAGCGATCGGGCACGCTCACCTTCCGAGACACGGCGACGGCGCTCACCATGGCGGCAACGATCACGCCTGCCATTCTGCGCGCCGGCTATGCGCAGGACACTGTGGCGCAGGTCGAGAGCGGCCTTGTCACCGGTCTCTCGCCCGGCTTTCGGATGCCGCCAGAGCGCGCTGTGCCACGCGAGGAAGCCGAGGACGTCGAGGAAGAACCCGACCGGCCTGCGGAGGGCATGAACGCGGCGCTGATCCGCACGATTAAGCAGGCGATCCTGGTCGAGTTCAGCATCGTCACGCGCCCGGCCTATCCCGAGGCGCAGGTCGAGGCGCGGTGCTGGCAGCCACAGAGGGTCCGCCAATTGGCGGATCTAATGCCCCGCATCCACCGGCACGCCCTTCGCAGGTGGCGGGCATGACGGCTGCGGTGGTGCAGATCAATGAGGCAGTGCCCGTCGATCGCTTCACGCCTCCCGGCGGGCCCTCTGGCGTCTCTGCGGATGCCGTCTGGCTGAGGATCGAGGCATTCACGGTCGCCCGGTGGGGCGAGCGCACGGTAACGCTTTGGGCCGAGGGTCCGGGCGATCTGACATGGCCACTGGTCCCTTTCAGCCTGTCCACGGCCGAGGTCTGGGTCGAGGATGACGGTTGGCAGGCGACCACGCTCAACGCCTCGCCCTTCGGCGCCGTCACGCTTCCGGGGTGCAGCGTCTATCGCATCACCGGGACCGCCGGGGCAACGTCAGATCCGCCGGCTGACGTCCAGGAGGCATGGCTTCGCCTAGCTCGATACATGGCCGAGGTTACGGCCGACACGGGGCACGGCAAGAGCGCCGAGAGCGACGGCGACTATCGCTATTCCCGCCGCGCGCAGTGGGCCGCACAGGCCATGCATCTGAGCGGCGCGGGCGACCTTCTCAGAGCCTATCGAGTGGCGTGATGGCGTGGCGTTGGCCTTGGCAGAAGCGAGAAACCCGGGCGGCGGCATCCGGCTTCACGGCCGAGGTGATTGCCGCCCGCGAGAGCTATATCAGCGGCCGGCGCGGGATCGGCGAGCTGACGGCGACGGCTCAGTCCTGCATCAGCCTGTGGGAAAGTGGGCTGAGCCTTGCCGACGTCGAAGGCACGGAAGTGCTCACGCCCTTCTGCCTCGGCATCGCGGCCCGATCGCTCGCCCTTCGTGGCGAGGCGGTCTTCCTGATCCGCGAGGATCGGCTTGTCCCGGCCAGTGATTGGGATCTGCGCACCCGAGACGGCGTGCCGACGGCCTATCGCGTGCAGGTGTCGGAAGCCGGCGGCGGCCGCAACGAGACGGCCCTTGCCGGCGAAGTCCTTCACTGCCGCATCGGCGCGGATCCGGTGGCGCCGTGGTACGGGCAGGCACCGTTGAAGCGTGCGAGCATCACGGCCGAGCTCTTGCAGGCGATCGAGACAGCACTTCGCGACGTGTTCGAGAGTGCACCGCTTGGCTCACAGATCGTGCCATTCCCAGAGACACCTGATACCGACCTCGAGCGGCTGGGGCGGTCCTTCCGCGGCGCTCGCGGGAAGTTGGTGCTGCGCGAGAGCGTGAGCGTCGCCGCGGCGGGCGGTCCACAGCCGATGACGGACTGGCGTCCGTCCGACATCTCACCGGACCTTTCCAAGAGCATGACACGCGAGACGCTGGACGCAGCCCGCGGCGGGATACTGGCAGCCTTCGGTGTACTGCCTGGCCTCATGAGCCCGGCAACAACCGGCCCGATGGTTCGGGAAGCGCAGCGCCACCTGGCGCAGTGGATGCTTCAGCCGATCGCCGGCCTGATCGCCGAGGAAGCGACGGCAAAGCTCGGACAGGCGGTCACGCTGGATGTGATGCGCCCGCTGCAAGCCTACGACGCCGGCGGCCGCGCGCGGGCGCTGTCCGGCATCGTCCAGGCGATGGCCACGGCCAAGGCCGCGGGCTTGTCAGAGAAGCAGGTTGCGGCCGCGTTCGGCGCGGTCAGCCTTGAGGATGGCGCCTGAGGCATGGGCGGCGTGAGGCCAGCCGGCGGTGCCTCTGACAACACCGGCAGCCGCGGCGCCCCTTCCCTACCCGCTCGGGGCGTGACGCGGCATGTTTGAGAGGTCGACATGCGAAAGCGCGAGGGCGATCGGCTTCGACCTCTCATCAGAGCCTGCCTCAACCGCTTCGACACTCACAAATGGCAGTTCGAAGCGCGGACGTTGACGCTGATACGCGCCGCGCTGTGTCTTCGGGGATATAGCTGGGGACGCGCACAGATAACCGCGCGCGAGTTGGTCGACGTCGGCTTGCTCGACATCGGCGCGACGCACCGACCTAGCTACCCCGAAGGACAGCCGGGATACTGCGACAGCCGTGACACGCGCATCGACTGTGAGGCATGCGGAAAGCCACTACACGTTTCTCGTCTGCGCTTCTGTTCTGAACGCTGCCGCACCACGACCTACGCCAGGCAGTGGCGGCAGGGTTTCTCGCCGGAACATTCGATGCCGCTGAGGGGGCGGACGCTGAGCGAGATTCGTGCTACCTGCGCGAAACGTCGCGAGCCTCGGCCATGCGGGTGGTGTGGAACAGTTTTCGCGCCACCGGGTCGCCCTGACAGTCCGGGGCGGTTCTGCTCAAGGGCTTGTGCTGCACGAGCAAATGCAGCCGCTAAGAGGGCCGCGCGGAAGCCAACCGCCGGGTCGCGGGACGCGTAAACAAAACGCACACAAAAGCGCACACAATACCCTGCCTGTCGGCAAGTTCTTCTATCTTACCTGTTGACATTGTTGGTGAGCGGGGTGGGGATCGAACCCACGACCAGCTGATTAAAAGTCAGCTGCTCTACCGCTGAGCTACCCGCCCACCGGCGCCCGATTAGGGTTTGCGGCACTCTGGGTCAACCGGCTGAGACTGCAGGGTGGCATTGGGTCCGGGGCTGTTGCTAGCGATGGGCCGGTGCCCAGTGCCTCTCTTCGCCCGCAGGTGGGCCTAGGGTAGGGGGCGGGCGCCTGTAGGACCCGGGTTTGGCTTCTATGGACGAGGCGTGTCGGGGGCGTGATGCCCTCCAAGACCGGGATCCCGGCGGTCTCATGCGCCGCACTGGCGGGCACTGCACGATGCAGTTATATCGCGCGGGTCATGATCGAGCCGTCGGGCATCGCCGTCCTGGACACCCGCGCCAGCCTCCCAGCGCTGGCGTTTCGGAAGATGCATGGCGCGGGCAACGACTTCGTCCTGCTCGATTTCCGGGGCGCTGCAGGCCCGGTTCCTTCGCAGGCCTGGCCGGCCGTGGTCCGTGCGCTCGGCGACCGCCGGACCGGGATCGGCTTCGACCAACTCGCCATGCTGGACCAAGCGCCAGACGCGGACATCGCCGTCAGCTTCTGGAACGCCGACGGCTCGCGCTCGGCCGCCTGCGGCAACGCCACGCGCTGCATCGCCCGACTGCTGCACGAGGAGGGGCGCGGGGAGCGTTTCCGGATCGCTGTCGAGGGGCGTGGCCTGCTGTCGGCCTGGGTCGGGCCGCGCCGGCTCTACACCGTCGATATGGGCACGCCCGGCCTTGGTTGGCGCGATGTCCCGCTGGCGCAGGCGGCGGACACGCTGGCGCTGGATCTGCCTGGCGCGCCGGTCGCGGTCGGCATGGGCAATCCGCACGCCGTGCATATTGTGGAGGATCTCGACGCATCCGACTGGCGGGCGATCGGTGCGCGGGTCGAGACCGATCCGCTGTTCCCGGAGCGGACGAACGTCCAGGTGGTCCAGGTCCTGTCGGAGCGCCGAGTTCGGGCGCGGGTTTGGGAACGGGGCGTGGGTCCGACGCTGGCCTCGGGCTCCTCGGCCTGCGCCATCGCGGTGGCGTGCCATCGCCGTGGCCTGACCGGCAGAAGCGTGGCGGTCGAACTGGAGGGCGGTACGCTGCAGATCGACTGGCGTCCCGACGGTGCGGACGGCTCGGGCAGCGTGCTGATGACCGGGCCGGCCGAGCATGTGTTCGACGGCGTCATTGCCGGCGAAACGCTGGCCGAGATAGCGGGGTTAACGCGTGCCGCGGTGTCGGGCGATGACTGACAGCGGCGCAGCATCCACCGCGACGGCCCCGGTATTCGAGACCTTCGGCTGTCGGCTGAACGCCTACGAGACGCAGGCGATGAGCGATCTGGCGGCCGGTGCCGGGCTCGGCGATGCGGTGGTCGTCAACACCTGCGCCGTCACGGCAGAGGCGGTGCGCCAGGCCCGTCAACGCATACGGCGCCTGCGCCGCGACAATCCCTCGGCCATGCTGATCGTGACGGGCTGCGCCGCGCAGACCGAGCCCGAGACCTTTGCCGCGATGCCCGAGGTCGATCGCGTCATCGGCAATCTTGCGAAGATGCGGCCCGAGACCTGGCAGGGTCTCGCCGATCCGCAGGGCCGTGACGCGTTCGGGGCCGAGCGGGTACAGGTCGACGACATCCTGTCGGCACGCGAGACCGCGGGCCACCTGATCGATGGCTTCGGCAGCCGCGCGCGCGCCTATGTGCAGGTGCAGAACGGATGTGACCACCGCTGCACCTTCTGCATCATCCCCTATGGCCGCGGGCCGTCGCGCAGCGTGCCGGCGGGGGTCGTGGTCGAGCAGACCCGTCGGCTGGTCGACCGCGGCTTCAACGAGGTCGTGCTGACCGGCGTCGATCTCACGTCATGGGGTGGCGATCTGCCGGGCCGGCCGCCGCTCGGCGATCTGGTGCAGCGGATCCTGCGGCTGGTGCCGGATCTGCCGCGGCTCAGGATCTCGTCGATCGACTCGATCGAGGTCGACGGGGCGCTGATGGACGCAATCGGCGACGCGCCCCGGCTGATGCCCCATCTTCACCTCTCGTTGCAGGCCGGGTCGGATCTGATCCTGAAGCGCATGAAGCGCCGGCATCTGCGCGAGCATGCCATCGCATTCTGCACCGAGGCGCGGCGCCGTCGTCCCGAGATGGTTTTCGGTGCCGATCTGATCGCGGGCTTTCCGACGGAAACCGAGGCGCAGTTCGGGGACAGCCTCGCGCTGATCGAGGAGTGCGGCCTGACCTGGCTGCACGTCTTCCCCTACTCGCCGCGCGAGGGCACGCCTGCTGCGCGCATGCCGCAGGTGGCCAAGGCCGTTCGGCTCGAGAGGGCGCGGCGGCTGCGCGAGGCCGGCGCTCGGGCCGCTGCTGCGCATCTCGCGGCGCAGACCGACACGGTGCAGCCGATCCTGATGGAGCGAGCCCGCCTTGGCCGGACCGAGAGCTTTGCCGAGGTGGCCTTCGAGCAGGACCGGCCCGAGGGCGCGCTTGTCGAGGCGCGCATCGACCGTGTCGAGGGGCAACGCCTGCTGGCCGCCTGAGCACTTTTCGGCCCGCTCGCATCGGTTCGCCGCGCCCGCCGGGGCCGCACCGATTGGACGGTCTGTTCCCGGCAGGCTAGAGAGTGGCGGCTGTTGATAGGAGAACCGGGTGGCCTTCTTCACCAAACTGAAGGAACGGCTGTTCAAGAGCCAGGCGAAGCTCGATCAGGGGCTGGATGAGCTGGTCAGTGAAGGGGCGGACGAGGCCCCGACCGAGGCGGCGACCCCGGACGAGGCACCGGCTGCGCAGGAGTATCCGGAGAGCGTTTCGGCGCCCGAAGCCGCCCCGCTGCAGTTGGATGAGCCCGTTACGGCGCGACCTGTCGAGCCGGTTGCGCCTGGGCGCGCGGATGCCGGTCGGGCCGATGCGGGTCATGTGGATCCGGGTCATGCCAACGCTGAGCAGGTTGATGCCGGGCAGGTCCTTGAGGAGGCAGATGCACCGCGGCGCGGACTGCTTGCCCGTGCTCTCGGCCGCAATGAGCGGCCGACGCGCGTTCTTGATGACGCGATGCTCGAGAGCCTGGAGGACGTGCTGATCCAGGCCGATATGGGCGTGGAGACGGCGATGGAGCTTTCAGCCCGCCTGTCCGAGCGGCATTACGGCCGGCGCGTCGACACCGAGGCGCTGAAGCGGTTGCTTGCCGAGGAGATCACGGCTGTCCTCGAACCCGTCGCGGTGCCGCTGCCCCTCTATGCCAAGCGACCCCAGGTCGTGTTGGTCGTCGGCGTCAACGGCGCGGGCAAGACGACCACGATCGGCAAGCTGGCAAGCCAGTTGACCGATGCGGGCAAGAAGGTCGTGATCGCGGCCTGCGACACGTTTCGCGCGGCGGCAGTGGAGCAGTTGCAGGTTTGGGGCAACCGCGCCGGCGTCCCCGTGCTGACGGCGCCCCAAGGCTCGGATCCCGCGAGCCTGGCCTTCGAGGCCTTCGTGAGGGCCGAGGACGACGGCGCCGATCTGCTGCTGGTCGATACGGCGGGGCGGCTGCAGAACCGTCAGGACCTGATGGAGGAACTGGCCAAGATCGTGCGGGTGCTACGGAAGAAGGATGTCGACGCGCCGCATAACACGGTGTTGGTGCTGGATGCGACGGTCGGGCAGAATGCGCTCAGCCAGGTGGAGACCTTCGCGAAGATCGCCGATGTGAGCGGTCTGGTCATGACGAAGCTGGACGGCACGGCCAAGGGGGGCGTGCTGGTTGCGCTGGCCGCGCGCTTCGGTCTGCCGATCCACGCGATCGGCGTGGGTGAGCAGATCGACGACCTGCAATCCTTCGATGCAGGCGAGTTTGCCGTCGCCATCACCGGTGCGGCCGCGTGATCGGCCGTGCGCTCGGATTGGCCGGCTCAGGCTAGCTTTGTCGCCGGGCTTGCCCGACCTGTCGGCCCCGGCGGGGCATGTCAGTCGAGGCTTCGTGTCGCCTTAGCCGGCGTAGAGCATGGCCCACTCGGTGGCGCTCATCGGCTTCTGTTCGGCGATCGTCCGACTGTCTGAAGACAGGCCGGTATTGTCGCCGTCGCCGCGGTGTTCGGCACCGTCGGCACGGTGTTCATCGCTGCTCGCGTCATCTTCCTGCATGGTTCCCCATTCCTCGCGTTGTACCGGCCCGATCCACCTCGCCACCCCCGGGCGGACACTCGGACCATCACCCTACACACGTCATGACAGGCACCAGCCGTCGGCAATTGCGTGTCATACCAGCAAAAGAATGCGCCCTTTTTCGAGCGGCAGAAAGTCCCGTCACAAAATGGAACGGAAGACGGTTAACGCTTTGTTGCGATGCAGCAACTGCCAAAAACGCCGGTAAATCATGGTGTTGGTATCATAAGTCAGGCTTATCAATCGACGCGAAGAGTGGCTGGCCGAGAGATTCGCGACTGACGGCAATGGCGGCGCCGCCGACGCTGCATCAGCCCGTGACAGCCCCGTTAGCCTGCAGTAAGGGACCGACATGAAAGACGCCGACGAGGGTTCAGGCTGGCTGCGCACGGCGCTCGATGTGGGGCCTCTGCTGGTTTTCTTCGCCGCCTTTCAGCTTGGCGAGCGGATCCTCGCGCTCGATACGACCAAGGCCCTGCTGGGCGATCTGGCGGCGACCCCAGCGCTCGTGGGAGAGAGCGGGCCGCTGTTCGTGGCGACCGCTGCCTTCATGGTGGTGACCGTCATCGCCCTCGTGGTCTCGCGATTGACTGTCGGCCATGTGCCGCGGATGGCAGTGGTGACGGCGGTGGTCGTCGCCGTCTTCGGCGGCCTGACGCTCTGGCTGCAGGACGAGACGTTCATCAAGATGAAGCCGACCATCGTAAACGGGCTCTTCGCGCTCGTCCTCGGTATCGGACTGGCGCAGGGGCGGAGCTACATCCAGTTCCTGCTGGGCAAGGGTCTGCCGTTGGACGACGAAGGCTGGCTGATCTTCACGCAGCGCTGGTGCGGGTTCTTCATCTTCATGGCGCTCTTGAACGAGGCGATCTGGCGAACCCAGACGACCGACTTCTGGGTGGCCTTCAAGACCTTCGCCAACATCCCGATCACGCTGGTCTTCATGCTCTGCCAGCTGCCGCTGCTGAAGCGCCATCTCGTCGAGACCGGTAACGACTAAGCGGGATCGCGGCTGGTCGCCGCGATGCATGCTTCGGGGACGCTTTTCGCCAGCGCCGCCCGCCATGCCACACCCTGGGGGCCGTCGGTGGGCATCGAAGGGGCGCTCGCCGCTCGGCAGCCCCCCCTGAGGGTGTTCAGGGGGGACGCGCGGAAGTGTTGCGAAGGTTGGGACGCCTCAAGGACGAGCGGGCGTCGCCCGTCGCCTGCGGCGATCCTTGACCCATCCCGACCTTCTTTGGGCGGTGATGTGGCGGGGAGGGTGCCTGGATCGCACCGGTAGGCGCGGATGCTCGTCGGG
>JBCCSW010000096.1:0-11993 GCA_039199465.1 Pseudomonadota bacterium | reverse complement strand
GAACCACTTCGCCGGGGATGCCGTCCAGCACATCCAATACGGCACGGCGGCTGAAACGGGGTGAGCCGTCGACGAAGGTGATGAAGGCCGCGGCGCAGATCATCTGATCATCCGGGCTGTAGGCCTCCATCTTCCACGACAGCTCCTGCGCCGTCATTTTAACGGTGCTGACAAACGCATCACTGTCGTCCAGCGGGTCGTCGCCACGGTGGTCGGTGAACGGGCGCAGCAGGCCGAGGGGCGGGTCGTCCTCCTCGCCCCTCCGCCGCGCCGGGGCGCCGAAAATGCTGCCCCCTGCACGCCGGCGGCGGCGGCGCGGTTGGCCGTCCGGCCCGATCGTCATCGCCGGGTCTTCGCCTGCCGTGTCCAAGGCGACCGGGGTCAGCACCAGCACGTCGTCGGCACCATCCTCCGCGCCTGCCTCCTCCGCAGCGTCATCCTCCGCAGCCCCCGCTCCGACAATCCCAACACCGGCAGCCCTGTCGTCGGCAGGACTCTCGTCGGCAGCCCTGTTGTCGGCGAGCGCCTCTTCCTGGGCGACGTCCCGAGGCGGCGAGGGCGGAGCGGCCCGGCCGAAGGGAAAGCCCCTCGGGAACAACCGTGCCGGGCCGGTGGGCCGCTCGGGGGCGGCACTGTCCTCTCGGTCGCCACTCGCGCTCTCCGTCTCCACGGCGATCGCCGCTGTGTCGTGGCCGTCGTTGCCATCCGCTGACCACCGCTCCTCAGGCATCGGCGGGTCCGCTACGTCACCGGCATCGTCAAGCGCCGTCTCCTCACGCTCACCGCCATCCAGCGCAAACAGGTGGGCCGTGGCCCCCTCGCGGTCGGCCCCAAGCTGGAGCGGCTCGATCTCCTGCTCGTCCGGCTCCGCCTCGTCGCCGTCGTCCTCGGGTGGCGATGCGACAAGCATGAAGGCAGGCTCTTCGGGCGTCTCGTCCGCGACATCCATCGCCGGTTCCATCTGCATCGTCGCGTCGAACGGCGTCTCGGTCGCGGCGTCGGCCTCGGCGGCGACGTCCTCGTCCCACGCCGTCGCGGCATCGTCGAAAGGCGCGCTTTCCGATGCCCAGGTCTCGGTACGATCGTTCTCGGGCCCGCTCTCGTTCAGCGTCGCGGCAAACGGGTCCGCATGGAACGGCGCGACGCTTTCGGATGCTGCGTCATCGCCCGCCTCTGCCGGCTGCTCTTCGCCACCCATGTCGCCGATCGGTCCGCCATCGATATCGGCGATGGACTGATGGTCCATCACCATCACGGGTTCGTCGGCGCTCGCCCAGGGCGCGGGCTCTGCAGGCGGCTCGACGGCATCGGCCAAATCCTCGTCGGCCGTTTCCTGAGGCGCGGGCGTCTCAGCGATGTCGACCTGGTCGACGTCCTCGACGCCCATGCCGGCCATCTGGAAGACGGGTCGCCCCACGTCGTCATCCATGACGTCCCCGGGATCCCCGACGTGTTCGGGGGCGTTGTCGTCCGCCTCGGTCGGGGCGTGTGGCGCGTGGTCAGACCACGCGTCGTGATGCGCCGCGTGTTCGGCCTGCTCTTCATGGGACCGCTCATCGGAAAGGCTGGCCGGCACGGGAGGCCGGACCGGTCCCATGGTGTCGCCGGCATCGGCGATCCGGTCGCCTAAGGCTCCGAAGGCAGCGGCCCGCTCGTCCGCATCGTCGAGAAGCGGGCGCGCGACGAAGGCGGGTGCCTCCGCCTCGACGTCCTCGGCAACGGGGCCGCCGTCCGCGGCCTCGACCGCGTCGTCCAGCGCCACGCGCTCGTCGATCGGTGGGGGAGGAGCCGTGTCCTCGTCCTCGCTCGCCCCTCGCGTGTCCTTCGCGAACGGAAACTGGAAGGCCGCGCCCCAGCCGCCGCCCAGCCCGGCGCCATTGCCCCTGCGCGAACCCGACGCTGCCTCGTGCTCCGGCTCGGTCGGCACGATCTCCGAGGCTTCGGCCAGCGCTTCGCGGATATCCTCGGCTGTGGCGGGCTCCAGGGTCGGGCTGTCGGAGACATGGCCGTCCTCGCCCTCGGCACCGCGGACGGCGACGATCAGGCCGGGCATGACGTCGAGCCTTTCGGCCGCCATCCCAGTTGCCCGCGCCGCCTCCTGCACGAGGCGTGCACGGGCGGCAGGGTCCAGCGTCGCCGCCGCGTCGGCCAGGCGCGGGTGGCGAACCGCCTCGTCCGCCAGCGTCGCCAGCAGCCGCCGCAGCACCGCTTCCGGCGCATCGAAGCCCTCGATCGAACACGCGAACGCTCCAAGACGCACATCGACGCGCTGCCGTCCTTCGGTCATGGCCGCCTCCCAACCCTGTTCATCGTGGCGCCCGCTTGCCCTGTGGGCGCTAGTCCGTCATGGCGCATGGTGCATAGGCGGCCTCTGCCCGGTGCCAAAAGGGCCAAGCATGACGGTCGCGCGGCGCCATCACCTCCTGGTCTGGACCATTTATGTGGCCGGAGTGTGCCAGTGCGCCTATCGGGGCGAGGAGGGCGTAACACTGCCAAGCGACGACGAACCGGGCACGCTGCCGGACCTGCACGTCTTCGATCGCCCCGTGCTGCTGGTCGGTGGCGGCGCGCTGGAGGCCCAGATCCTGACGCGCGGCATCGCGGCGCTCGGCGGCGCGCCGCCGATCATCGCGGCGGATGGCGCGGCGGATCGGCTGCGTGAGCTGGGTCGGATGCCGTCGTTGATCATCGGCGATCTCGACAGCCTTAAAGACCCGGCCGCCTGGCCGCCGCGGGGCGTGCCGGTTGTCCATATCCGCGAGCAGGACAGCACCGACTTCGAGAAGTGCCTGATGGCGACCGCTGCGCCGCTCTATCTGGGTGTGGGCTTCACCGGCGGGCGCCTGGACCATGGGCTGGCGGTGCTGAACACAATGGCGACGCGTCCAAGCAAGCGCGTGGTCCTGCTGTCGGCGCATGAGACGGTGATGCATCTGCCCGCCGGACACCCGGTCAGCCTTGCCGTTGGGGCGGGGGCGCCTGTCTCGTTGTTCCCGCTGCGCACCGTGGAACCCGGTCCCTGCCACGGCCTGACCTGGCCGCTGGACGGTCTGACACTGGCCCCGGGCGCGATGGAGGGCGGTGTGATCGGCACCTCGAACCGGGCCGAGGTTGAGACGGTCAGCCTGACCATGGCCCAAGACGGCGTGCTGCTGCTGGCCCCGCCCGAGAGCCTCGACGCCGTTCTTGCCGCGGCATGGCCGGCATCTGGCGCGCCACCCGATGCAACCGAAAAGGCCAGCCGCTAAGGGCTGGCCGCAAGACTACCGATCGTCGGGCGATCAGGCTTCGTGACTGCGGAGCTGGCGCACGGCGCCAAGCGCGCCGACGGCGCCGAGCAGCAGGATCGCGGTCGCCGGCAGCGGGATCGGCGCGACATCGAAGTTCAGCACCAGTTCCAGCTCGTCGATCACGATACGGTTGGGAATGCCGGGACCGCGACCGACCTCGCGGAAGAACTCGACGAGAACGGCGTTCGAGCCATCGAGGATCTTGTCCACGTTTACCGGGCCGGTGAAGAACTCTTCGGTGCATGAGGTTGCCGCGCACTCGGCCGAAAACTCACCATCGGCGCTCAGCATGTTGCCCGCGCTCGCCTCACCGCTCGTGCCGAAGAAGCCCTGCAGCGATGCACTGACCAACTCGAGGCCGGCGTTGTTCGCCATCTCGATCTCGTCGGCCACCAGAAACGTGAACACGGTGCCCAGGTTGCTTGCGTCGGCGAAGAAGTCTGTGCCGGTGATGTCATCGCGGTTCAGCGTGACGATCGTCATCGCCGACGCGCTGCCTGCCATCATTGCCGCAGCGGCAACGACCCCAAAAACCGTACCCCGGATACCCATCAAGCTGTCCCCCAACGCTTTCGGGCGGACTACACACATCAGGTGCGGTGGCGACAAGTCGAAACTGTTCTTGGACGGCGTTAACGATGATTAAAGGCGGATAAACCTTGCTTTGTGGCACAGGCGTGGCAGTGGTGCCTTGATGTGATCAACTGACGCGTGCGTCGAAGGGCTCGCTGTTCCCGTTTTTGGTCCGATGTCGTTTCGACGACTTATGTGATTCGGGGCTAACAAGCCGGCACATTTACGGCAAGACCACCGAGCGAGGTTTCTTTATAACGCCCGTCCATGTCCCGTCCGGTTTCGCGCATCGTCGTGATGCAGGCATCCAGGCTGACCACGTGATCGCCGTCGCCGCGCAGCGCCAGCGACGCCGCCGAGACCGCTTTGATCGCGCCGAGGCCGTTGCGCTCGATACAGGGCACCTGCACCAGGCCCGCCACCGGGTCGCAGGTCATGCCGAGGTGATGCTCAAGCGCGATCTCGGCCGCGTTCTCGACCTGGGCGGGCGTGCCGCCCATCGCGGCGCAGAGCCCCGCCGCCGCCATCGCAGAGGCCGAGCCGACCTCGGCCTGGCAGCCGCATTCCGCGCCCGAGATCGACGCGTTGTGCTTGATCAGCCCGCCGACCGCGGCGCCAGTTAGGAACATCGTGCGCACGCCCTGATGCGTCGCGCCGATAACGTGGTCCTTGTAGTAGCGCATCACCGCCGGGACGACGCCGGCCGCGCCGTTGGTCGGCGCGGTCACCACCGGGCCGCCGGCGGCGTTCTCCTCGTTCACCGCCATGGCATAGGCGGACAGCCAGTCGTTCGCGACATGGGGCTGCTGCAGGTTGCGCCCGCGTTCGGCCTCCAGACTGGCTGCAAGGCGGCTGGCGCGCCGGCGGACGTTGAGGCCACCCGGCAGAATACCCTCGGTCGACATGCCGCGATCGATGCAGGCCGACATCACGCCCGATAGCCGATCGATGCCGTCCTCAAGAGCGGTCCGGGACACCCGCGTCTCCTCGTTGGCGCGCTTCATCTCGGCGATGCTGATGCCCGAGGCATGGGCCATCTCAAGCATCTCCGCAGCGGTGGCAAAGGGGTAGGGAACCTCGGCCCCGTCGGACGGCGACCCGGACCCGCCTTCCCGCAACGCCGCAAGCTCGCGCTCGGTCGCGACGAAGCCGCCGCCGATTGAGAAATAGGTCTGGCGCAGGACCAGATGACCGTCGGCGTCTTCCGCCGCGAAGGTGATGCCGTTGGGATGCGGCGGCAGCGCCGGGCCGAAGTCGAACACCAGGTCGCGCTGCGGGTCGAAGGCCAGCGTGCCGAGCGCCGTCACTGCGACGGTCTTGTCCGCTTTGATCGCGACCAGGGCCCGTTCGGCCCCCTCGGCATCGAAGCTGTCCGATCGGAAACCCGCGAGCCCCAGGATCGCCGCGCGGTCGGTCGCATGGCCCTTGCCGGTGTGGGCAAGACTGCCATGCAGCCGCACGGTGAGACGCGCTGCGGGGCCCGAGCCCGGGACAGGGTCGACGCCCCCGCGGAGGTCATCGAGGAAACGCCCCGCCGCCACCATCGGGCCGATGGTGTGCGAGGACGACGGTCCGATGCCGACCTTGAACACGTCGAAAATGCTGAGGAACATGCCTGGCGCCCGTCTACGTCATCCTGGTTTGCATCTGTTCCCATGCCTAACGCGATGCAAGCCGTTTCGATCCCCTGTCGGCGACACCGCGATGTCTGTCGGCGGCGTGACGCGGCCATGCTGCCCGGCGGGACGATCGGGCCACGGCCGCCGGGCTTGGCGCGGCGCAGCCGCCACGGTAAGCCGCCGGCAACCATCGTGTAGTCTATCGATGTGGTCTATCGGTGCGCGGCGGCGGGTCGATGCCCGTTCCCGGATGGGGTGAGAGATGGCGGAATCGGCTGGCAAGCGCGCTGCCGCTGCGGCGGCTCTCGACTTGGTCGAGGATGGGATGGTCCTCGGCCTCGGTACCGGCTCGACCGCCGCGATCTTTGTCGAGCTTTTGGCGAAGCGGATGCAGGCCGAGGGGCTGGGCATCGTCGGCGTCCCGACATCGGTGTCGACGGCCGGTCAGGCGGGCAGCCTCGGCATCCCGCTCACGACGCTCGATGCGGTCGAGATGCTGGACATGACGGTCGACGGCGCAGACGAGGTCGACGGCAATCTCGACCTGATCAAGGGCGCCGGCGGCGCGCTGCTCTGCGAGAAGATCGTGGCCGCTGCTTCGACGCGGATGGTGGTGATCGCCGATGCCTCGAAGCGGGTCGAGACGCTCGGCCGCTTTCCGCTGCCGATCGAGATCACGCGTTTCGGCAGCGCCGCGACCGAACGGCGGCTCAGCGATTGCCTCGACGCGCAGGACGTCGGCGCCCGGCGGCTGGAGCGCCGGCGCGTGCAGGGCGGCGTCTTCATCACCGACGAAGGCAACGAGATCGTCGACCTGCATCTCGAACGGATCGGCGACGCACGGGCGCTGAATACGGCGCTGTCGGCGCTGCCGGGCGTGGTCGAGACCGGCCTCTTCATCGGCATGGCGACGACGGCGCTGATCGCCAATGCCAGCGGGGGTGTCGACCGGCTCGACCGCTGAGGCTGAGATACCGTCCAGGATGATCGGGGTGCCGTCATAGGCGGCGTGAGGATGTGCGCGCCATGGCTGGTAGTCGGGATCGGCGAGCGGTGCCTCGGCATGGGCGCGGGAGGGGAACCCGATCATCACCAGGCGCCGCGGTGTCCAGTCGCCCGGCTCCTCGACCGTGATCGGGCCGCCGCGGGCACGGTAGATCCCGCGATGCTTTTCGGCGAGCGGCCGGGCAGAGGACGTGTACCCCTCACATGCCTCGGGATCGGTGATCACTCCGTCCGGGATGAGAAATGCGGCTGTCCTCCTCTGCCCCGGTCGATCAAGGGTGTGGGCGCAGGCCGTCGGTCCCGACACCGTGATCGGGTTGGTGCCGCATCCGGCTCGTGCCCGCGCGGATGGCCCCTGACAAGCACGGCCTGCTTGGCCTATGTCCTGCCCGGCAAGGGTGATACCGCGGTCGCGCCCTCAGCGCGACAGAGGCCCGCTATGGGCGCGAGCCCTACCCGATGGAGGACGTGATGGACTTCGACTACGACCTGTTCGTCATCGGTGGCGGCTCGGGCGGGGTGCGCGCGGCGCGCATGGCCGCCAAGGCCGGCGCGCGCGTCGCGATTGCCGAGGAGTACCGCTATGGCGGCACCTGCGTGATCCGGGGCTGCGTGCCGAAAAAGCTGCTGGTCTACGCCTCGAGCTTTTCCGAGCTGTTTGAGGATGCCGAGGGCTTCGGCTGGAGCGTCGGGTCCACGAGCCATTCATGGCCCAAGCTGCGCGCTGCCAAGGAAGCCGAGATCACCCGGCTGGAAGGCCTCTATAAGAAGAATGTCGGCGCTGCTGGCGCTCAGGTGTTCGAGATGCGCGCGACCGTCGTCGACCCGCATACCGTCCGCCTGGCCGACGGCACCACGAGGACCGCGAAGTACCTGCTGATCGCCACGGGCGGCAGGCCGCGGGTGCCGGATTTCCCAGGGCGCGAACATGCGATCACCTCCAACGAGATCTTCGACCTACCCGACCGGCCGCGGCGCATCCTGATCCTGGGCGGCGGCTATATCGCGTGCGAGTTCGCCGGCATCATGAACGGGCTCAGCAGCCACGTGGTGCTGGCCTATCGCGGCGCCCGGATCCTGCGCACCTTTGATCGCGACCTGTCCGACCATCTGCAGGACGAGATGGTGAAGAAGGGCATCGATCTTCGTTTGCACGAGGACATTGCCTCGATCGAGAAGACCGAGACCGGGCTGCGCGCCACGATGAACACGGGCGCAGTGCATGAGGTGGATGCGGTGCTCGCAGCGACAGGCCGCGTCCCCAACACCGAGGGCATGGGTCTGCAGGAGGCGGGCGTCGCGCTGACGCGTAACGGCGCGGTGAAGGTTGACGCCTATTCGCGATCGTCACTGCCGTCGGTCTATGCCGTGGGCGACGTCACCTCGCGCCTTGAGCTCACGCCCGTCGCGATCCGCGAGGGCATGGCCTTCGTCGATACCGTGTTCCATGGCGTGCCGACGAAACCCGACCACGCCCTGGTCGCGACGGCGATCTTCACGCAGCCCGAGATCGGCACGATCGGCCTCGGCGAGGAGGCGGCGCATGCCGAGGGCTACGATATCGAGGTCTATCGCGCGCAGTTCCGACCGATGCTGGCGACGCTCTCCGGGCGCGACGAGAGAATGCTGACGAAGCTGGTCGTCGATGCCAAGACGCGGCGGGTGCTGGGCGTCCATGTCTCGGGCCATGGTGCGGGCGAGATGATCCAGATGGCGGCGATCGCTGTGAAGATGGGCGCGACGAAGGAGGACTTCGACCGCACCGTCGCGGTGCATCCGACGGCCGCGGAAGAACTGGTGACGATGCGCGAGCCGACAGCGGTGCGCCTGGCGGCCGAATAGAGCGCGAGTGTCGGCTGGCGCGGTCTGATGACGACGGCGGGCCGGTGGGGTGGGGCTGGCCGGACTATCGGCCGCGACCATGGCCCGCAGCAGGACAGCCGGCGATCTCCGTCACTTGATTGGGGTTGTGCCGACCCCACGTGTCAGACAGCTTATCGAATGCGCGCGATCAACGACCTGCGGTCCATACTCGATCGCGCATGACGCATCACCGGAGGACGAGCGATGCCCTTCAATGCGAGCTCAGGTGGCGGTGGCCCCTGGGGCGGCGGTCCACGCAACAATGGCAGCGGCGGCGGCCGCGGTCCCTGGGGCGGTGGCCCAGGGGGCGGCGGAGGTGGCGGTGGCCAGGGTGGCGGACAGGGTCCTGACCTGGACGACCTGCTGCGCAAGGGCCGCGAACAGCTCCGCGTCGTGCTGGGCGGCAAGGGCGGCGGCATCGGCGGTGGTGGTGGCGGCGGCTTCGACGGGCTCGAGCGCTACATCCCGTATACCATCGGTGCGATCGCTCTCGTCACATGGGCGATGATGTCGTTCTATCGGGTCGAGACCGGGCAGCAATCGGTCGAGCTGCTGTTCGGCGAGTACTCCGACAGCGGCACCGAGGGTCTTAACTTCGCGCCCTGGCCGATCGTCACGCACGAGATCGTCGAGACCGAGCTGGAGCGCGTCGTCGACATCGGCACCGATCGCACCGGCGACCGCGGCTTGATGCTGACCGGCGACGAGAACATCGTGGACATCGACTTCTCGGTCGTCTGGAACGTCGGCAGCCCGCGCGATTTCCTGTTCAACCTGGCGGCGCCGACCGAGACAATCACCGCCGTCGCCGAATCGGCGATGCGTGAGGTGATCGCGCAGAACGAGCTGCGCCCGATCCTCAGCCGCGACCGTGCCGCGATCGCTAACGAGGTGTCGAGCCTGATCCAAGGCACGTTGAACGACTATCAGTCGGGCGTGAACGTCGTGCGCGTGATCTTCGACGACGCCGATCCCCCGCCCGAGGTGCTGGACGCGTTCCGCGACGTTCAGGCAGCCGAGCAGGACCGCGATACCGAGGAAAAGCGCGCTGACGCCTATGCCAATGAAAAGCTCGCCGGCGCGCGCGGTCAGGTGGCCGAGATCCTGCAGGCGGCCGAAGGTTATCGCGCCCGGGTCGTGAACGAGGCGCGCGGTGAAGCGGCGCGCTTCACCTCGGTCTATCAGGAATACGCCAATGCGCCCGACGTGACCCGCACGCGCCTGTATCTGGAGACGATGGAGCGGGTGCTCGGCGATGTGGACAAGGTGCTGATCGACGAGAGCGTGACCGGCGGCAATGGCGGCCAGGGCGTGGTGCCGTTCCTGCCGCTGAACGAGCTCAGCCGACCGCGAGACGCGATCACCGACGGTCAGGACAATCGCCGCGGCAGCGGTGGCGGGGCAGGCCGCGGGCCCGCCAGCGTCAGCACCATCACCCCGCTGAACGGAGGCAACTGACATGGCCCGCTGGATCCCGATCCTGGGCGCCGGTGTCGCCCTCGCCGCCTTCCTGATCTACACCGGCACCTTCAAGGTCGATGAGCGCAAGCAGGGTCTCGTCCTGCAGTTCGGACAGGTCGTGCGAATTGCCGATGATCCGGGCCTCTACTTCAAGGTTCCGCTGATCCAGGAGGTCGCGTTCTACGAGGACCGCATCCTGCCGGTGGAGACCTCGGAGCTTGAGGTGACGCCGGCGGACGAGCGGCGCCTTGTGGTGGACGCGTTTGCGCGCTGGCGCATCGCAGACGTGGTGCGCTTCCGCCAGTCGGTGGGCGACGAGCGCCAGGCACGGCTGCGCCTTAGCCAGATCCTGAACGACAGTCTGCGACAGGTGCTGGGTTCGGTGCCGCAGGCCGACGTGCTGAGCCCCGAACGCCAGACCCTGATGACGCGCATTCGCGACGTCGCGCGCAGCCAGGCCGGTGCCTTCGGCGTCGAGGTGATCGACGTGCGCATCAGGCGGGCCGACCTGCCGGCGCAGAACCTGCAGGCCACCTTCGACCGCATGCAGGCCGAGCGTGCGCGTGAGGCGGCGGACGAGCGTGCGCGCGGTCGCGAGCGGGCACAGGAGGTCCGGGCCACCGCCGACCGCGAGGCGACCGAACTGGTCTCGGACGCCCAGCGCCGGGCCGAGGTGATTCGCGGTGAGGCCGATGCGGAGCGCAACCGCGTCTTTGCCGAGGCCTTCCAGCGCGATCCCGAGTTCTTCGCGTTCTATCGCTCGCTGACCGCCTATGAGCGGGCGCTGCGCGGCACCAACTCGACGATGGTGATGGCGCCGAACTCCGAGTTCTTCAACTATCTGCGCTCGGATCAGCGGGCCCCCTCGGCGCTGGCCGCGACGCCGGTCGGCGGCACTGCCCCGTCGGTCTCGTCCGCAGCGGCGCCAGTGGCCAGCCCAATCCCGGCCGGTGAGACGGAGACCGATGGAGGGGCTGACAGCGCGGTCGAAGAGGCGATCGAGGAGCTGCTGGAGCGAGCGGAGCCCGTTCTGACGCCCGAGGAGGGCGCCGGTGAGGTCGAGGCCGAGACGCCACCGGTCGAGTAGGCCCGAGACAGCCGCGCCGGGTCGCCGTTCGGCAGCCGGCGCGGCCACGTCGCCGCCAAAGGCGATGCGCCGCGCAATGGTCTCGTGACCCGCAGTGTCGTCGCTGGACTATCGCCGACGCCGTGCGCCGGACCAGCCATGCGGCCTCGCGATCCGGAGCCAGGAGAATGTCGGACTTCTTTGCAGCCATCGCTCTCGTGGCCGTGATCGAAGGTGGCGCGCTCATCCTCTTCGCCACCTCCTTCCCAGACTATCTACGCTATATTGAAACGATGTCGCCCGAACAGCGCCGCTGGCTTGGTCTCGGTCTCGTTGGTGTCGGATGTCTGGCCTATCTGGCGGTGAGGGGCGGAGCCTGACATGCTGCGCATGAACTGATCCGGGCGCATCGTTGCGGTCAGGTGCCGTTCGGGCACCGCCGTCTAGAGAACGCGGCGCAGGACCTGATGCCGATGGGCATGCCCGGCGCGAGCCCAGGCCGACGGTCGGGGAAACCCGATACGTTGAGCGCGCGTAGAGATGATGTCGGCGGCCGCGCGACGGTCGCTTGAGAGGTTGAGAGGAGAGCACTGATGATCCCGAGCCCCCGCAAGCGCGTGGCGGGTGTCGTTCCGGCCTGCCTGTTGGGCGTGGTCCTGGCATTGCCGCTCGCCGGCGCGGCCCTGGCGCCAAGCGCGGCCGTCGCCCGCGCCGCGCCCGAGAGCTTCGCCGATCTGGCCGAGGAATTGTCGCCTGCCGTCGTCAACATTTCGACGGCGCAGACAGTCGACGACGCCGAGCGCGGCCAGCGCCAACTGCCGCCGGGCAACCCGTTCAACGACCTGTTCCGCGACTTCTTCGACCGCAATCGGCCGCAAGGGCCGCGCGAGGTCGAGAGCCTCGGCTCAGGCTTCGTGATCAGCCCGGAAGGTTTCGTCGTTACCAACAACCACGTGATCGAGAATGCCGACGAGATCACGGTGAACTTCGCCAACGGCACCTCGCTGGTGGCCGAGCTGGTGGGGACCGATCCGAAGACGGATATCGCGCTTCTGAAGGTCGAGCCGGAGAGTCCGCTTTCCTTCGTGCAGTTCGGCGACAGCCGCACCTCGCGCG
>JBCCSW010000095.1:0-11996 GCA_039199465.1 Pseudomonadota bacterium | reverse complement strand
GGGGTTCTTCGGCGGCTGGATCGACCTCGTCTTCCAGCGGATCGAGGAGATCTGGTCCTCGATGAACGTCCTCTACATCGTGCTGATCCTGTCGGCGATCCTCGGCCCGAACCTCTGGGTGATGTTCGGGATCTTCGTCGCCTTCTCCTGGACGCAGCTCATCGGCGTGGTGCGCGCCGAATTCCTGCGCGCGCGCAACTTCGAATACGTGCAGGCGGCCCGCGCGCTCGGCGTCAGCGACTGGACGATCATGTTCCGCCACGTCCTGCCCAACGCCATGGTGGCGACGCTGACGCTGGCGCCGTTCCTGCTGACCGGCTCGATCAACCTGCTCGCCGGTCTCGACTTCCTGGGCTTCGGTCTGAGCGAGGGCTATCCCTCGCTGGGCGAGCTGGCGCTGCAGGGCAAGAACTACCTGGAGAGCCCGCATCTCGGCATCGTCGCCTTTCTCACCTTCGCGGTCATGCTGTCGCTGATGGTGTTCGTGTTCGAAGGGGTGCGCGACGCCTTCGACCCCCGCAAGACCTTCGCCTGAGGGCCTCGCCATGGCACTCTTGGACATCGAGAATCTGACGATCCGCTTCCCGGGCGGTGCCGAGCCGGCGGTGTCGGGCGTCTCGCTGTCGCTCGAGCCGGGCGAGACGTTGGCCGTGGTCGGCGAGAGCGGCAGCGGCAAGTCGCTGACCGCGCTCTCGACCGTCGGCCTGCTGCCCGACAGTGCCGAGGTCTCGGGCAGGATCAGCTTCGACGGCACGCGGCTGGACGGCACCACGCCGGCCGAGTTGCGCCGCGTGCGCGGCAACGACATCAGCTTCATTTTCCAGGAGCCGATGTCATCGCTGAACCCGCTGCACACGATCGAAAAGCAGATCGGCGAGACGCTGTCGCTCCACCAGGGCCTCGCCGGCGCCGCCGCCCGGGCGCGGACGCTGGAACTGCTCGAGATGGTCGGCATCCGCGATGCTGAAAGCCGCCTCGGCGCCTGGCCGCATCAGCTCTCCGGCGGGCAGCGCCAGCGCGTGATGATCGCCATGGCATTGGCCAACGAGCCGCGGCTGCTGATCGCCGACGAGCCGACGACGGCGCTGGACGTCACGATCCAGGCACAGATCCTCGACCTGCTCGGCGGCCTGCAACGCCAGACCGGCCTTGCGATGCTGTTCATCACGCATGACCTGAACATCGTGCGCCGCATCGCCGACCGCGTCGCCGTCATGTGCCGGGGCGAAGTGGTCGAGACCGGTGCCGCGGGACCGTTGTTCGGCAACCCGCAGCACCCCTACACGAAGAAGCTCCTCGCTGCCGAGCCGGCCGGCAGCCCCGAACCGGTGCCCCAGGGCGCCGAGACGCTGCTTCAGGGTGAGGACGTGCGCATCTGGTTCCCGATCAAGACGGGGATCATGAAACGCACGACCGGCCATGTGAAAGCCGTCACCGACATCAGCCTTGCGCTGAAGAGCGGCGAGACGCTGGGCGTGGTCGGCGAAAGCGGCTCGGGCAAGACGACGCTTGCGCAGGGGCTGATGCGCCTGATCCGCGCCGAGGGGCGCATCGCCTTCCTGGGCTCGGACCTGCAGCGCCTGTCGACCAGCGACCTGCGCGCCACACGGCGCGACATGCAGGTCGTGTTTCAGGACCCCTATGGCAGCCTCAGCCCACGCATGAGCGTGGCCGAGATCGTGGCGGAGGGTCTCGGCGTCCACGGCCTGCGCGAGCCGGGCATCACACCGCGCGAGGCGGTGGCAGCACAGCTCGCCGAAGTCGGCCTCGATCCCGCGACGATGGACCGGTATCCGCACGAGTTCTCGGGCGGGCAGCGCCAGCGCATCGCGATCGCGCGGGCGATGATCCTGAAGCCGAAATTCGTGGTGCTGGACGAGCCGACCTCGGCGCTCGACATGACGGTGCAGGTGCAGATCGTCGACCTGTTGCGCGACCTGCAGCGCCGCTATGGCCTCGGCTATCTGTTCATCAGCCACGACCTGCGCGTCGTGCGCGCGATGGCGCATCGGGTCATGGTCATGCGCTTCGGCGAGGTGGTCGAGCAAGGCACCACCGAGCAGATCTTCGAACATCCGCAGACCGACTATGCCCGCGAGCTGATCGCCGCCGCCTTCGTGGACAGCGCCGCCTGACGCCACGCCGATCGGCGCTTGATGTTCCCGGCTCGTTCTCGTCTACTGCACCCATGGCGGAGACCGCGCCCACACCCCCCGGCATCCTGATCGCGCGCGGCGTCGCCCGGGCGTTGGACGATCTGGGCTTCGCTGCCCTGCCGGAGTTTCCGACCCCGGACGGGCGACGCATGGATCTCTGCGCCCTCGGCCCCAAAGGCGAGGTCTGGTGCGTCGAGGTGAAGTCCTCGCGCGCCGATTTCGCGTCGGATGCGAAATGGCAGGACTATCTGCCGTGGTGCGAGTGCTTTTTCTTCGCCGTGCCCGACAGTTTCCCGCGCGACCTGATCCCGGCCGAGCACGGGCTTATCCTGGCCGATGCCTGGTGCGGCGAGGTCGTGCGCCATACGGCTCGCCGCCCGATGGCGGCGGCACGGCGCAAGGCGCTGACGCTGAGCTTCGCCCGACTGGCCGCGCGGCGCCTGATGCCGCAGCCGCCACAGGTGCCGTGACGACGCTCAGCTCCGCGGCAGGCAGCGCGTCGGCGGTATCGACAGAGCGAGATGCCAGACCGGCCCGGCCTTCGCCGTCTCGGCGCTCAGCGACAGCGGCGCGCCCGCCGCCGTCGCGAGCGGCTCGATCTCGGCCACCAGCGCGCCCTCGTCCATCGCCGCCTCGGCGCCCGGCAACATGACGAGGATCAGCGTCAAACCCGCAGCCTGGTCGATGCGTGCGGCGATCGTGCCGCCCTTGCCAAGCGCGCGAGTGCCGAGGTCGACCGCCGCCTCCACCGCGCCCCAAAGCGAGGGCTGATCGACCATCGCGACATGACGGCCCAGCGTGTCGGGCGCAGGCGGCACCAGGCCGACATCACGCGTGATCGCCGCCGTCTCGTGCAGCGTCATGACGCGGCGCACCAAGGCGACGAGGTCGGTCTCGGCAAGTGGCGCCCCGGCGCCCGGCACGCAATCGGCATCGCGGTGACGCTCCATCAGGGCGACCAGCGTCGACAGCCGCCAGAGCGAGGGCGCCACGCGCTCGGGCAGGCTGCGGCCGGTGGCGTCGGTCTCGGATAGCTGCAGCAGCGTCGCCTCAAGCGTGCGCCGGATCTGCCGGGCGAAGGCCACCAGCGCGGTCGCATCGACCGCACCTGCCCCCTCAAGGCCCGGGAGCAACCGGCTGACGCCGGCCAGCGTCGTCGCCACCGCATCGGCCCGCAGCTGCTCGCCGCCACTCTCGGCCAGGGCGAAGGCCGCGATCAGCCGGATACGATCGCCGCCGCGTTGACGCCAGAGCGCGACACGCGCCGGCATCACCGCAGCCCCTGCGGCGACGCGCGTCTCGGAGGATGCGGCGCCCGCCTCGACCGCCTGTGCGAGAAGGCGGCGTCCCTCGGCCGGATCGGCGAACCGGGTCTCGAAGCGTTCGCCGTCATTGCCGAAAAGCGCCAGATCGACCGGGCTCCGCTCGCGGCACTGGCCGGCCACCGTCACCGCGGTCAGGGCCAGGGTGCCCTGCCCCGCGGCCAGCATCGCCGCGCCCCGCACCGCATCGTCGCTTGGCCCGGACGATCCCGCTGTATCGTCCTCGGCCGCTCTCCTATCGCCATCCACGGCGCGGCCCACTGTCCTCAGTGTCCGCTGTCACGACGTCTGTCCCGCCGACTGCGCCTGGCGCCGCCGCCGTTGCCCTGCTGGGCGATCTTGGCCGCGGCCTGCAGTTCCTCGGCGATCTCCAGCGCTTCCTCGGGCGCGAAATCCATGGGGACCTCGACCCCGCCCTCGGCCTCGATGAAGAGCCGGACCATGCCCGCGCTCGTCGGTCCTATCGTCAGCGTCGCACCGATATCGCGCTCCGTATTGATTCCCATCACTCGTTCCCGGTACTCGCCGCTGCAATGCGCGATCATAGGACCCCGACTGTGTCGTCCTAAAGTGCCAATCATGGGGCCCCCGTTGGATGGCACCGCGACTGCTTGAAATGTTGCCGACGCAGCGATACTCACCTCGCACCGTGAAGCGCCGACGTAGCTCAGTTGGTTAGAGCGCTGGATTGTGGATCCAGAGGTCCCCCGTTCGAGCCGGGGCGTCGGTACCATCCCAAAGGACCACCCCGGCTGAGTATCGATCTTGGGCATCGATCCCAGGAATCGACCCCAGGCAGCGACCCCAGGCGGCGACCCTGGGCCTCGATCGGCGACGGCGGCAACCCTGTGCGACCGCGCCCTGCGTATCATGAGCCCGCCAGCGCCGGCAGGCCCGCTGTTTCAGGAACGACACCGATGACAGACACCTTCGTGACCCACCTCGAATGCTCGATGACCGGCAAGCATTACGAGGCCGGAGTGGTGCACGGTCTGTCCGATGTCGGCCGGCCGATCCTGGTGCGCTATGATCTCGACGCGATGCGGGCCACGCTGGATCGCGACCGCTTCGCCGCCGACCAAACGCCCGGCTTCTGGCGCTATGCGTCCTTTCTGCCCGTCACGCGGCCCGAGAACCGCGTCAGCCTGGGCGAGGTCGTGACCCCGATCAGCGCGCTGGACCGCGCGGCCGGGCTGCTGGGCGCGCTGCCGGGCCGCGTCACGGTCAAGGACGAGGGGCGGCTGCCGACCGGTTCCTTCAAGGCGCGCGGGCTTTGTCTTGCCGTCTCGATGGCGCGCGAGCTCGGCATCGCCCATATGGCCATCCCGACCAACGGCAATGCGGGCGCAGCCCTCGCGGCCTATGCCAGCCGTGCCGGCATCCGCACGACGGTGTTCTGTCCGGACGACACGCCCGAGATCAACGTCCGCGAGATCCGCGCACAGGGCGGCGACACCTATCTGGTGAACGGGCTGATCAACGACTGCGGCGCGATCGTCGGCGCCGGCAAGCCCCAGCCGCCCGAAGGTGCAGGCTGGTTCGACGTCTCGACCCTGAAGGAGCCGTACCGGATCGAGGGCAAGAAGACGATGGGCCTGGAGCTGGCCGAGCAGATGGGCTGGCGCCTGCCCGACGTGATCTTCTATCCGACCGGCGGCGGCACCGGCATGATCGGCATGTGGAAGGCCTTTGCCGAGCTGAAGGCACTCGGCTGGTTGGAGGGCCCGATGCCGCGCATGGTCGCGGTCCAGGCGACCGGCTGTGCCCCGATCGTGCGGGCCTGGGAGGCCGGCGAGGAGCACGCGCCGCTCTGGCAGGACGCGCATACCGTGGCTGCCGGCATCCGCGTGCCGATCGCGGTGGGCGACTTTCTGATCCTCCGTGCCGTGCGCGAGTCCGGCGGCTTCGCGATGGCGGTAGACGATGCGGAGCTGATGGAGATGCGCGACGCCATCGCCGCGGCCGAGGGCTTCCTGCTCTGTCCCGAGGGTGCGGCAACCGCACTCGCCTACAAGCACGCCCTCGCCAAGGGCCTGATCGACAAGGGCGACCAGGCGCTGCTTTGGAACTGCGCGACCGGCCTCAAATACCCGCTGCCCAAGGTCGAGGCCCGCCTCGACCGCCACGCCGCCATCGACTACGCCGGCTTCTAGGGCGCGGCGTCCGCACCATACCGGGCATCGCAAAAGAAAAACCGTTGGCGTGAAACGGTTTCATCGTTGGTGGCGAATGAGAGGGGGCGGGCCGCTCGCCCAGCGCGGGTGCGCTTGAATTCGCGCAGGCAATCGCGCTTTCTGGCGCCGGCGCCGTCGTGGCGCGATTTTGGGAGGCGACAATCGCCGACGGCAGGCAGGATGCGGATCGGCCGGCGCCCGGCAGCGACCGCGATGCGGCGGCGCTCGCGGCGCTTCTCTCGGCCGTCGCCGATGGCGACGAGCGCAGCCTCGCCGCGCTCTATGATGCCGCAGGGGCGAAACTCTTCGGCATAGCGCTGCGCATTACCCGTGAGCGCAGCTTGGCCGAGGACGCATTGCAGGAAGCTTTCGTACATGTCTGGCAGAACGCCGATCGCTACGAGCGCGGGCGCGGCAGCCCGATGGCCTGGCTCACGGTGATCGTGCGCAACCGGTCGATCGATCTGCTGCGCCGGCGCGGCCGCGGCGTCCAAGGGCGCAGCGTCGGCGACGACGCGCTGGAGGCCATGGCCGATCCGGTGGCCGCGACGGATGGCGGGGTTGAAGTTCTGGCCCTCGCACGATGTCTAGAGCGGATGGAAGAGCGGGGGCAGGAACTCGTCCTGCTCGCGTATTTCGAGGGGTGGACGCGCGAAGAGCTGGCTCAGCGTTTCGAAGCTCCGGTGAACACGATCAAGACGTGGCTGCGGCGTGGTCTGCTTGGCCTGCGTGCATGTCTGGAGGAAGAGGCCGATGGCTCGCGCCGGCGATGAGCGCGATCTCGATGCAGCCGAGCGCGCGCTCGGGACGCTGTCGCGCGACGGGGAGAGCGACGCGGACAGCGCGATGCGCGAGCGCTGGGAGATGCGCTTCGCGGCACTCGGTGCCGTGATCCCGCCGGTGGCGCCGCCGCCGGGGCTCTATCGCGGTATTCAGGACCGCATCGCGCTTGAGGGCGCGATAGCCGATCTCGAGGCGGAGCGGCGCAAGCGGCGCGGCTGGCGCAATGGCGCGCTGATGATGACCGCGATCGCGGCCTCGCTGGTGTTGGCCATAGCGCTGCCGCGCGAGATGCTGCCGGCAGAGATGCGGACGCAGCTCGACGCGCTGCTGGGCACCCCGGCGCCCAACGATCTGCAGCTGGTCGCCACCGTGACGCATGACGACAACCCGCTGATCGCCGGCATGATCGTCCATGTCGACGTCGCCGCCGGCACCGCAACCATCGTGCCGACACGGGTCACCGCCCCTGAGGGTCGTGCCTACGAGGTCTGGCACATCGCCGAGGGCGGCTCGATGCCGCGCTCGCTCGGCCTGCTGCCCGAGAGCCCGGTCACCATGCAGAGCATAAGCGCAGGGCCCGGCGACATCTTCACCATCAGCGAAGAGCCGCCGGGCGGCTCGCCCGACGGCAGCCCGACCACGCTGCTGTTCCGCGGCACGATGGTGGCGGCGCGCTGACGCCGATCCGACACCCACCCTCGCGGTTTCACCTATCGGCAGCGCGTCGCGCCTTCTGTGGTTGAGGCGGGCTGGCCCTTCCTCCAGTCTGCGGGGAACGCTCGTCAGAAGCTGACCCCCGGGGGGAGGATCCCATGCAACCCGAAATGCCGACTGCGCTGTCGCGCGACGCGATGGCGTTTGTCCTGGCGGGCGGACGCGGGTCGCGGCTGCGCGAGTTGACCGACCGCAGGGCCAAGCCTGCGGTCTATTTCGGCGGCAAGGCTCGGATCATCGACTTCGCCCTGTCCAACGCCGTGAACTCCGGCATCAGGCGCATCGGTATCGCCACGCAGTACAAGGCGCACAGCCTGATCCGACATCTTCAGCGCGGCTGGTCGTTCTTCCGGGCCGAGCGGCGCGAGATGCTCGACATCCTGCCCGCCTCGCAGCGGGTCGAGGGCCGCGCGGTCTACCTCGGCACCGCCGACGCGGTGTTCCAGAACACCGACATCATCGAGGGCTACGCGCCGCGCCACATCATCATCCTGGCCGGCGATCACGTCTACAAGCAGGACTATGAGCGCATGCTGCGCCAGCATGTTGAGCACGGCGCGGGCGTCACGGTCGGCTGCATCGAGGTGACGAAGGCCGAGGCCAGCGCCTTCGGCGTGATGGCCGTCGACGAGACCGGCCTGATCACCGATTTCGCCGAGAAGCCGGACGATCCACCCACCATTCCGGGCCAGCCCGACGTCGCGCTCGCCTCGATGGGCATCTACGTCTTCGACACCGACTACCTGATGGCGCTGCTGAAGCGCGACGCGGACGACCCGCGATCAGACCATGATTTCGGCAAGGACATCATCCCGGCCGAGGTCGCGAAGGGCCGCGCCATGGCGCACCGGTTCTCGGACAGCGCGATCCGCAACGCCGACGGCAAGGTGTATTGGCGCGATGTCGGCACGGTCGACGCATTCCACCGCGCCAATATCGACCTGACGGATTTCACGCCCGAGCTCGATCTCTATGACGAGACCTGGCCGATCTGGACCTATGCCGAGCAGACCCCGCCCGCGAAATTCATCCATGACGAGGAGGACCGCCGTGGCAGTGCGGTCTCCTCCATGGTGTCGGGCGGCTGCGTCGTCTCGGGCGCACAAGTGCTGGAGAGCCTGTTGTTCACCGGTGTCCGTGCCAATTCCTTCTCCGAGCTGACGCGCTGCGTTCTGCTGCCCTACAGCGATATCGGCCGGCGGGCGCGGCTGACGAATGTCGTGGTCGACCGGGGCGTTCGCATTCCGCCCAACCTCGTCGTGGGCGAGGATCCGGAGGCCGATGCGGCACGCTTCCGCCGCACCGACAACGGCATCGTGCTGATCACCCAGGCCATGCTGGACCGTCTGGACGCCGGCGCCTGATGACACGGGTGCTGATCGCCGCCTCGGAATGCGTGCCGCTGGTCAAGACCGGCGGCCTGGCCGACGTGATCGGTGCGCTGCCCGGTGCGCTGGCACGCGAAGGCATCGATGCACGCGTCCTGCTCCCCGGCTATCCGGCGGTGATGAGCCGGATCGGCGCGCAATCGGGCGGCCCGGCGGGGCAGGCCGGCGATCTCGGGCCACCGCCGGGGCTCGACACCGTCCTGTCGGGGCCGGCCCGGCTGCTGGCGGCCACGGTCGGGACGGTGGACCTGTTCGTGCTGGACGCGCCCGAGCGTTTCGCGCGCGAGGGCGGGCTCTACGAGACCGGCGGGCGCGACTGGGCGGACAATGCCGAACGCTTCGCGGCCCTCTCGCAAGCGGCTGCCGGCATCGCCGCCGACGGCGTCAACCTGACCGATGGCAGCCGGTGGGAGGCCGATGTCCTGCACGCCAATGACTGGCAGACCGGCCTTGCGCCGATCTATGCCGGGCTGAGGGAGGGCCGCCGCGTCCCGAGCGTCCTCACGATCCACAACATCGCCTATCAGGGCCTGATGGACCCGGCGCTCGCACCGCGCCTCGGCCTGCCACCGGCAAGCTTCGGCGAGGGGTGGGAGTTCCACGGCCGCCTCGGCTTCCTCAAGGGCGGGCTGATGGCGGCCGATCGGATCACCACGGTAAGCCCGGGTTATGCGCGCGAGATCATCACCCCGGCCTTCGGGATGGGGTTGGAGGGTGTGCTGGCCGCGCGGCGCGATCGTCTCTCGGGCATCCTGAACGGCGCCGACACCGCGGTCTGGGATCCGGCTTCGGACCGCGCGATCGAGGTCGCCTACAGCGCCGATGTCCCCGCGCCCAAGGCGCAATGCCGCACGGCGCTCCTGCGCGAGTTCGGACTGGAGGAAGGCGACGGCCCGCTGGTCGGCCTGGTTACCCGGCTGACCTGGCAGAAGGGCATCGACCTGCTGCTGACCGCCCTGCCCCGCCTGATCGCGCGCGGCGGCCGGCTCGTCGTCATCGGCGCCGGCGATCCGGGGCTTGAGGCGGCGCTGCAGGCTGCCGCGGGCGCCTATCGCGGGCGCGTCGCGGTCACGCTCGGCTACGACGATGCCCTGTCGCACCGGATCTTCGCGGGCGCCGACGCCATCGCCGTGCCCTCGCGCTTCGAGCCCTGCGGCCTGACCCAGCTCTATGCGCTGCGCTACGGGGCGCTGCCGGTCGTCGCCCGCACCGGCGGCCTCGGCGACACCGTGATCGACGCGACGCCGGCCGGGCTTGCCGCAGGTGCCGCCACGGGGTTCGTCCATGCGCCCGACGACGCCGAGAGCCTGGCCCATGCCTTCGAGCGCCTGGCCGACGTCATGGCCGATCCGGCCACGCATGACCGCATGCGCGCCGCCGCCATGCGACACCCGGTCGGCTGGGGGCCGTCGGCGAAGGCCTATGCCGATCTCTACCGCCGCCTGACCGGCTGAGCGGCAGACCAGCGCCGCCGCGCCCGCGCCGCTGCGACGTCCGAGACATCGTCGCGCAGAGCGTGATCGCGCGGCGCGGCACTACGCTGAATACCGGTTGCCATCATGAAAGTATCGGCCCAGATGCCAAGCATCGCTCTGCCTCCATAAACCATTGCGATTGCTCAGATGGTGGCGCTAGCATCATCGTGCAGCAACGCAGCAATTCTCACAGAGTGAAAGCCAGGCTTTCAGATGTCCCTATCGCCCCTGCCCCCGCTGACGATGCTGCGCGCGTTCGAGGCCGCGGTTCGGTTGGGCGGTTTCTCGGCCGCGGGGCGGGAGCTGAACGTCACCCATGCCGCGGTGGCCCAACAGGTGCGCGCGCTCGAGGCGCGTCTCGGCATCGCGCTGATGCATCGCGGCGGGCGCGGCATGGCGGCGACGCCCAGCGGCGAACGCCTGGCGCTCGGCCTCGCCCGCGGGCTGGACGCCATGCGCCGCGCGGTCGAGACGGTGGAGGCCGAGGCGGCGGAGCAGCCGGTGCGCGTGACGTTGACGCCGGCTTTCTCGGCCCATTGGCTGTTGCCGCGGGTCGGTGGCTTTCGTGCCTCCCATCCGGGCATCGAGCTGCTGCTCAGCCCCAGCGTCGACGTCGTCGACCTGACCGAAGGCGGCTTCGACCTGGCCATCCGCTTCGGCACCGGCCAGTGGCGCGACCACGACGTGCGCCTGCTCATCGCCTCGGCCCATGCCGTCGTCGCCACGCCGGCATTGCTCGCGCGCCATCCGGTCGAGGCGCCCGAGGACCTGCTTGCCCTGCCCTGGGTGCAGGAGATCGGCACCGAGGAGTGGGCGGTGTGGCTGGCGGCGCGGGGCGTCGAGACGGCCGGCAAGCGCGACATCCTGCACCTGCCGGGCTTCATGGCGGTGGCCGCGATGCGCGCGGGCGAAGGCGTGGGCCTGACCGCCCGCACCTTCGTCGAGCAGGACATCGCCGAGGGCCGCCTGGTCGCCCTGTTCGATCAGCACGGACCGGTGAGGACCGGCTACCATCTCGTGCGCCCGCCGGGCCCCCTGCGCCCCGCCGTCGCCGCCTTCATCGGATGGCTGCAGAGGATGGCCAATGATGATACGACCCTTGGCGACGCGACGGGCTGACCGGCCCACCCGCCGTCATCCCAGCCCGACGCCACGATAACGCCGCTCCATGCCCTCGACGCTTTCGCCAGCCAGCCTGAAGCCCGCCGATCTCGGCCCCGGCAGCCCCGCTCGCCTGGGCGCGACGGTCGTGCCCGGGGGCGTGGATTTCGCCGTGTTTTCCGAGCATGCCGCCAAGATCGAGGTCTGCCTGTTCGACGCCGACGGCAGCGAGCAGGCGCGCCTGCCCCTGCCCGAGCGGACCGGCCCGGTGTGGCACGGCCATCTGCCCGGGATCGGGGCCGGGCAGCACTACGGCCTGCGCGCCCATGGCGCCTATCAGCCGACCAGGGGGCAGCGCTTCAACCCGAACAAGCTGTTGCTCGACCCTTATGCAAAGCGCCTCTCCGGCCGCGTGACCGAGGCCGAGGCGCTCTACGGCTACGACCGGCGCGACCATGACGGCGATCTGTCCTTCGACGCCCGCGACAGCGCGCCCTTCATGCCGCGCGCGGTGATCGTCGACCCGTCGCGCGACGCCGCCCACGCCCCCGGCCGTCCGCCGCGCCCGCGCCGGCCCTGGGACGAGACGGTGATCTACGAGACGCATCTGAAGGGCCTGACCGCGCGCATGCCGGGCGTGCCTGCCGGGATCGCCGGCACCTGGGATGCGCTCGGCCACGACCGCGTGATCCGCCATTTCGAACGTCTCGGCATCACCGCACTCGAACTGCTGCCCGTGCACGCGATGATCGACGATCGCTTTTTGCTGGAGAAAGGGCTCAGAAACTACTGGGGCTACAACACGCTTGGCTTCTTCGCCCCGGCGCAGCGCTACCTCGGCCCCTCGGGCGAGAGCGGGATCGTCGCCGCCATCGACCGGCTG